>NZ_JBMLRC010000253.1:3017-10069 GCF_049241225.1 Emticicia sp. | reverse complement strand
GTTTCCGACAAACTGGCGGTGGTCAGTACTTCTCCACTTATTTTGGCAAAACATTCGGGAAGTGTAGCAAACAATTATGGCGTGGTTGGTCTACGAGTTTCGGATGTAAATAAAGCCAGCTTTGGCAACGCTAAAACACAGGGTTTTAATCCTTTCTTTGAGCGAATTCTTCCCGCAGGAAAAGAAGAGATAAGCTATACCGATTTTGTAAAAGAAAGCAACGCCACCTTTTTTACGGTAAGCATTGGCGAGCAAGATTTATTGTCTTATGCAACTTCGGGCGGAAGAACTTCCATGACCGAAACATCTTCGTTTGCTCTAAATATTCAAAAATTACTCGATGCCTTGGTAGCAAACAAAGCCCAGGGAATTCTGACAAATATTCCCAATGTGCTTGATTTACCCTATTTTAATTTTTACTCATTTCAAGAACTCGCTAAAAATGTAGGCACGACTGACATTTTTATCACGACCGGAAATGGAATTGTAAGAGCCGCAACTACCAATGATAAAATCTTGATGGAGGCCATTCCAAATGTTGGTAAAACAAACGCTGCAAACCAAAAGAAGGGTTTCAGCATGACTCATCCGCTTACCAACGAGGAGGTCTTGGATAAAGACGAAATAAGCATTATTTCCTCACGTTTGAGTGATTTTAATGGTGTTCTGAAGTTTGAAGCCAGCAAAAGAGGTATTATTTTGGCCGATTTGAACGGCCTTTACGCTCAGGTAAAAAGTAAAACTTATACCGTGAATGGCGTAAAATTCGATAATTCATTATTTACGGGTGGTTTTTTTAGCCTTGATGGCATCAACCCGACGCCACGAGGTTCGGCTGTTATTGCCAACGAAATAATTAAAGTTATCAACGAAAATTATAAAAATTCACTAAAAACAGCAATTCCTTCGCTTGATGTTAGTAAATTTGAGTCTTTAAAAATCAAATAACTTAATTTTTAGACGAAACTGTCTGAAACTGCGAAGCGAACCAAATAATGAAAATATCAATCGTTACGGCTGCCTACAATTCTGCGGCAACCATCAAAGATACCATCGATAGTGTACTCTCACAAGATTATCCTGATATAGAATACATCGTGGCTGATGGTGGCTCGAAAGATGGAACGGTTGAAATTCTGAAAACTTACGGCGATAAAATTAAATGGGTTTCGGAAAAAGATAATGGTATTTACGAAGCCATGAGCAAAGGTGTAAAAATGGCCACAGGTCATGCCGTTGGCATTATAGGTGCTGATGATTTTTATCCTAATAATCAGGTTATTAGCAAAGTAGCTAAAGCTTTTCAAGAATCAAAAGCTGACTCAGTTTACGGCGATCTGTACTACATTGATGCCGTTGATACCAATAAAATCGTAAGAAGTTGGAAGTCAGGTAAATACGACCGAAATCGCTTTTTAAATGGCTGGATGCCCCCTCACACGGCTTTTTTCCTAACAAAAGCCGCCTACGATACTTATGGTTTGTATGATACTTCGTACAGAAGTGCGGGCGATTATGAACTCATGCTTCGCATGCTTTACCGACACAAACTTTCTTCTCATTACATTCCAGAAGTTTTGATGAACATGCGTGTAGGCGGAAGCAGCAACGCCTCGCTCAAAAATAGAATAAGAGCCAACAAAGAAGACCGCCGAGCATGGGTTGATAATGGTATTGAGCCTCGTTGGTACACACTCTACGCAAAGCCACTCTCGAAAATTTTTCAATGGATTTTGAAGTAATTCTTTAGATTTGTTTTAAACAATGGATAATGATGCTTTGAAGGGTCTCAATCATTCTTCATTTTTCATTCTTCATTCTTCATTAATATTATGTCTTCGCATCATATCGTAAGAGAAAAACAAGAGCCAGCACTCATTATTGCTAATGGTGAAAGTTGTAGTGCCGAACTCCTCGGGCAGCTACTCGAATGGAGTCCTTATGTAGTTGTCCTTGATAGTGCCATCCACCGAGTGATGTCGCTCGGAATCAAGGTTGATGTATTGCTGGGCGATTTTGATAGAGATATTGATTTGGATGAAATTGAGCAAAGTCAGTACCCGATTGAGATTGTTCATACGCCCGACCAAGATAAAACTGACCTCGAAAAAGCCTTTGATTTCTTGATAAACAGGGGTTTTCCTGCTGCAAATGTGGTTTGGGCAACTGGCCGCCGTGCCGACCATGCAATCACGAATATGACTAATATTATTCGTTACAAAAGTAAACTTTCTATTGTTATGATAGATGATTACTCGGTCATTTACCCTCTCTTACCCCTGCCTGCAACCTTTGAAAAATGGTACGCAAAAGGTACACAAATTTCACTTATTCCGATAGGCAACGCTACAAATATACGAACAAAAAATTTAAAGTATTCTCTTGATAATGAACAGCTTACGCTGGGTTATCGCTCCGGTAACAGCAACGAGGCTGAGGAAGATGGTATTGTCAGTATTTCCTTCCAATCTGGTGACCTTCTACTCATGGAATGTCACGACTGATTTATGATTTTTTCAATGTGGATAACTTTTTCAGAATTTATTTTTTTTTCTGAAAATAAAATATTTACATTTGTCAATGAAAATATAATCAAGCCACTTCAATAAAAGTCTCAATTTGGAAAGAAAAAAGTATTTACTTTATGTGGATAACTTTTTTTATTAAACTTTTCCAATCCACTAATTAAGTAACTAATTGATTATTAGCTCTTAATAATTTCGTAACATTACACTTTTTAACTATTGGTAAATAGGTATAGATTTTTGATTTTTATATACCTTGACATTTTAGTAATTTTACATCTGTTGTTTTTCAAAGATGGTAAATTCTAACCATGATAAACTGCTTATAAAAGGCCGTGTTGACTGAACCCAAAAAGTGACTGGCAGTCACAAAATATAAAATATTTTTTATTGGTCTAATTTTGAATCCTTGTATAAGGCTGAATGCCTTTTAGCTAACTATATCTTGTTGTGAATCCTTAAAACCCTTTTAAAGGCTGCCTATGTTTGTAATTAAAAGAGACGGACGCCGCGAGTCGGTAAAGTTCGACAAAATTACTGCTCGTATTGAGCGACTTTGCTACGGTTTAGAACCAGCATTTGTCCAACCCGTTGAAGTTGCCATGAAAGTCGTGGCTGGTATTTATGATGGCGTTTCTACGTCTGAATTAGATAGCCTCGCTGCCGAAACGGCCGCTTCGATGACAACCAAGCACCCCGATTACGCTATTTTAGCGGCTCGGATTGCCATTTCAAATTTACATAAAAATACGCTCAAGTCTTTTTCTGGTACGATGAAGATGTTATATCAGTACATCGACCCGAAGACCGACCAAAATGCCTCTCTTATTGCAAAAGATACGTGGAAAGTGATTCAGAAGCACGCAGCTTTGCTTGATTCTGCTATCATCTATGACCGTGACTTTGGCTATGATTATTTCGGCTACAAAACGCTCGAAAAATCATATTTGCTTAAACTCAACGGTAAAATTGTAGAGCGTCCACAACACATGTTGATGCGTGTAGCCGTAGGTATTCATGGCGAAGACATCGACCGTGTGATTGAAACTTACGAATTATTGTCGGAGCGTTGGTTTACGCACGCTACGCCAACGTTGTTTAATGCTGGTACGCCAAAACCACAACTTTCATCATGCTTCTTGCTTACGATGAAAGAAGACAGTATCACTGGAATTTACGAAACACTTGGTCAAACTGCTCAGATTTCACAGTCTGCTGGTGGAATTGGTTTGGCTATTCATAATATTCGTGCAACAGGCTCGTACATCAAAGGTACAAACGGCACTTCAAATGGTATCGTACCGATGTTGCGTGTTTTCAACGACACCGCTCGCTACGTTGACCAAGGTGGTGGAAAACGTAAAGGTTCGTTTGCGATTTATATCGAGCCTTGGCACGCCGATATTTTCGAGTTCTTGGATTTGAAGAAAAACCACGGAAAAGAAGAACTTCGTGCAAGAGATTTATTCTACGCACTTTGGATTTCGGATTTATTCATGAAGCGAGTGGAAGCCAATGACACTTGGTCGTTGTTCTGCCCGCACGAAGCTCCAGGTTTATCTGATTGCTACGGCGAAGAATTCGAGAATCTTTACGAAAAATACGAAAGAGAAGGAAAGGCTCGCAAAACTATCAAAGCTCAAGACCTTTGGTTTGCAGTGATGGAGTCGCAAATTGAGACAGGTACTCCGTACATGTTGTATAAAGATGCAGCTAACCGTAAATCAAACCAAAAGAACTTAGGAACGATTAAATCATCGAACCTTTGTACTGAAATCATGGAATATACATCTCCTGATGAAGTAGCGGTTTGTAATTTGGCTTCGATTGCATTGCCTAAGTATATTACAAAAGATGAGAAAACTGGTTTCTTGAAGTTTGACCATCAGCGTTTATATGAGGTAACGAAAGTTATCACGAAAAACCTCAATAAAGTAATTGATGTAAACTACTATCCTGTTCCAGAAGCAGAGCGTAGCAACCTCCGTCATCGTCCGATTGGACTTGGTGTACAAGGCTTGGCCGATACATTTATTACATTAAGAATGCCTTTTGAGTCTGACGAAGCTCGTAGATTGAATAAAGAAATCTTTGAAACAATCTATTACGCAGCAATGGAATCGTCGATGGAATTGGCAGTAATCGAAGGAACATACCCAACTTGGGAAGGTTCTCCGATTTCGCAAGGTATTTTCCAATTCGATATGTGGGGCGTAACGCCAGATTCAGGTCGTTGGAACTGGGAAGAGTTGCGTGAAAAAGTGAAGAAAAACGGGGTAAGAAACTCATTATTGGTTGCTCCAATGCCAACGGCTTCTACGAGCCAAATTTTGGGTAATAATGAGTGTTTTGAGCCTTACACTTCAAATATTTATACTCGTCGTGTACTTTCGGGCGAATTTGTGGTTGTGAATAAGCATTTATTGAAAGATTTAGTGAAAATTGGTTTGTGGAATGATACCATGAAAAACAAACTAATTGCCGCTAATGGTTCGGTACAATCAATTCCTGAGATTCCGCAAAACTTGAAAGATTTGTATCGCACGGCTTGGGAAATTAAGCAAAAAACTATCGTTGATATGGCCGCTGACCGTGGAGCATACATTTGCCAAAGTCAGTCATTAAATATCTTCATGGAAAATGCTAATTTCGGAAAATTGACTTCGATGCATTTCTATGCTTGGAAAGCTGGTTTGAAAACGGGTATGTATTACCTACGTACGAAAGCCGCTTCTGATGCCGTGAAATTTACAGTTGACCGCCAAGCAATTGCGGAGGTTGTACCAGCTACATCGGTAGTAGAAGAAAAACCATTAGATTACGCAAAATATGCAGAAGAGCAAACAGCCAAATCAGCGGCTGCTGCTACATTTGCCAGTGAGGAAGAATACCAATATGCAGCAATGCAATGCTCGCTCGACGACCCAGAGGGTTGCGAAATGTGTGGCTCATAAGGGATTCCGACTTGCAAATGCTCTTTTCTAATATAAAATCATACACAAAACCACCTCTCAAGGGTGGTTTTGTTGGTTTTAGACTGACAAGTTCATAAGGCGGCTTTGATTTGCCATCTGTTTAGAATTTAATTAATTTTTAGCCATAAGACAGAATTATTGCTTGAGATTTCAACAACTTGGTAGCTTTTTACGTGATTAAGATTCCAAGTAACGCCATCAATAACAATAAAATTATTATCAATTTTAAATGATTTACCAGGGGTATTTTGGAGGGCTAAAGTGAAAAAATCGTTGAAAGTCTCTGAAGCAATTCCCCGAGTTATCCTCTGGTTATTGATAAACTGCTCAATTTGTTGCGAAACGTTCGGTTGTACCGCTTCTGTCTTACAAGTAGAAATCAGTAAGAATGTAAGTAAAATTAGCTTTTTCATTTTAGTAAAAGTGGATGAAAACATTTTTCAGAAAAATTATTTCTAAATGAATTTGTTCTAGAATTCTGAATCAATTAAACTTCATCTATAAGACCAATTTCTGAGTTTATTCTTCTATGATTTGAAATATTGCTGACGATATAGAATTAGTGCAAAATCAGCCCTCAAGAATGGCTTTGGTTGTTTTGGATAGTTGCTGAAATGACTTTCTGCAAAAAGGTATTTCGGTCAAATAGTTGGTCGAATTGCTTGACGGACTCAAATTCTTGACTGCCGTCGGGGTGAAGTTCGAGGTCGAAAAAATCTTGATGTTCAGGCGATAAGCTTTCTAAATCAAAATGACAAGTCTCGATGATAACTTGTTGATAATGAATATAAATCGATTCTTCTTGGAGGTGTTTTAAAATCTGCCCGAAGGCAATAATCCATTCGGTTTTGTACCATAAAAAGTTGAAAACACTCCCTTTCTGAAAACTCTTGTTCGATAAATATACTACGTAAATGATTCGCTCTTCCAAAGTCAGCGTAGCAAAAAAATCATCGAAATATCCGCCGTTTTGTTTCCAACTTTCTTCTTTCGGGCGAATTTTCTTTCGGAAAAGTTCTTTTAATTGTAACTCAGGAGTGGTGTTTTCAAAGGCAAAAACTATTTTTTTGGAAATGACTTTTTCTTGGAATAAATTGAAAAATCCACGCTTTGGGTCATGCTCAAATTTTGCTACTTTTCGATTAGATTTTAATAAACGAAGAGCAAAAACTATCAATAACAATAATTTGAATATGACCCAGAAGTGTTTCAAGTTTAAGTGTTTTATGCCGCAAATTTACGATAAAATTCCTTTAATAACTTGCCCATGCACATCGGTTAGTCTAAAACGACGACCTTGATATTTGTAGGTCAGTTGTTCATGGTCGATTCCCATGAGATGCAGTAAAGTTGCTTGAAAATCATGCACATGAACAGGATTTTTGATAATATTATAACTAAAATCATCAGTTTCTCCGTAACTAATGCCCGATTTTACGCCTGCACCCGCCATCCACATCGTAAAGCATCTTGGGTGATGGTCTCGGCCGTAATCATCTTTGGTGAGTTTTCCTTGAGAATAAACTGTTCTACCGAATTCTCCACCCCAAAC
>NZ_JBMLRC010000253.1:0-2917 GCF_049241225.1 Emticicia sp. | reverse complement strand
CTTTGGTGAGTTTTCCTTGAGAATAAACTGTTCTACCGAATTCTCCACCCCAAACTACTAAAGTATCTTCGAGCAAACCTCTTCTTTTTAAATCAATAATCAAGGCTGCGGTGGCTCTATCGGTTTGTTTGCATTGGTGAGCCATTCCTTTGGGCAACGAACCGTGGTGGTCCCAGCCTTGGTGATAAAGTTGCACAAATCTGACATCTTTTTCGAGTAATTTCCGAGCTAAAAGGCAATTAGCGGCATACGTTCCTTTGTCTCGGCTACCTTCGCCGTAGAGTTCAAAAACTTCATCGGGTTCTTTAGAAGTATCCATTACTTCGGGAACAGAGGTTTGCATGCGATACGCCATTTCGTATTGAGCGATTCGAGCATCTACTTCGGGGTCGCCCCAAGTTTCGTTTTGTAACTGGTTGAGTTTTGTCAAATATTCCAACATTTCTTGGCGGTCTTGGCCGTCATATCCTTCGGGATTATTGAGAAACAAAACTGGGTCTTTTCCCGAACGGAATTGGACTCCTTGATGCTCGGAAGGCAGAAAGCCATTTCCCCACAAACGAGCATAAAGTGGCTGGTCTTTCGAGGCATTTTTTGAAACCAAAACAATAAACGCAGGTAGATTTTGATTTTCAGAACCCAGTCCGTAACTCATCCAAGAACCAATTGAAGGGCGGCCAGGGAGTTGATGCCCCGTTTGAAAAAACGTTATGGCGGGGTCATGATTGATTTGCTCGGTAAACATAGATTTTACGATGCACAAATCATCAACCACTTGGGCAGTATAAGGCAGTAAATTGCTTACCCAAGTCTTACTTTTTCCGTATTGATTAAATTTATAGGCCGACGGAACGAGCGGTAAAACCGCTTGATTGGCACTCATACCCGTGAGTCGTTGCCCTTTTCGCACCGAATCGGGCAAACCTTGCCCAAACATATTACTGAGTTTGGGTTTGTAGTCGAAAGTTTCAAATTGAGAAGGTCCACCGCTCATAAACAAATAAACGACTCGTTTGGCTTTCGGGGCGATGCTGGGTAATGCACTCATTATTTGCTGTTCGAGCGTGTTGCCTTTTGCGTTTGAACTAATCAAACTACTTAGAGCCATTGCACCTAAACCCGAGGCCGTGCGGAGCAAAAAATCACGTCTATCCAATTTTCGATTTAAAGCCGAAAACTCAGGCGAATGAAGTTTGAAAGTATCGTCGTGATGTGCCATTTTAGCGTTTGGTAATGGTTGCGTCTGAGTTTAAAATCGTACTTGCCACAACGGCATTGGCGGCTACTGCGGCGGCTTCTAAAGTTGGGTCAATTTTATAAAGTCCTGTTTTTAGCCAACCTTTGGTTTTATCTGAATTTTGCTTAAATTGCTCATATTCAGCTTTTTGTAGAGATAAAAGCAAGTCCAGTTCTCTTTCAGATGGAGTTTTGCTGGTTAGTTTTCGGTAAATATCAACAATAGCTTTTCGGGTGTCAGCTTGTTTGGTCATACTTTCTCCCATCACTTTGGCGGCCTCGATAAAAGTTGGGTCGTTGAGCGTAACGAGGGCTTGCAAAGGTGTATTGGTCTTTTGTCGGCGAACAACGCAATAGCTACGAGAAGGAGCATCGAATGTTCCCAAAGTCGGATTTGGCACCGAACGCTTAACAACCACATAAAGGCTACGGCGATAGATGGCATCGCTCGAATCTTGGGTATAGTGCGTATTATTAATTTCCCATAATCCGTCTGGTTGATAAGGTTTCACGCTTTTACCGCCAATTTTTTTATTGATTAAACCACTTACGGCCAGAGCATTATCACGCACCATTTCGGCCGAAAGTCGATTGCTTGGTCCGTGCGAAAGCAAGCGATTTTCGGGGTCACGCTCACGCACTTCTTTGGTGGCTCTTGAATTTTGTCGATACGTGGCCGACATCACGATTAGTTTATTAAGTTTTTTCACATCCCAATCTTCTTGGAAATTGACTGCCAGCCAATCGAGTAATTCGGGGTGGCTCGGCATTTCGCCTTGATTGCCAAAATCTTCGGTAGTTTTCACAATGCCCGTTCCGAAGAAATTTTGCCAAATTCGGTTCACCGCTACTCGTGCCGTGAGCGGATTCTTTCCGTCAGTAAGCCATTGAGCCAAACCAAGTCGATTTTTAGGCAAATTGGCAGGAAACGCAAGAATATCTTTAGGTGTATTGGGTTTGACTTCTTCGCCTAAAGCATCATATTGCCCTCGATGAAGCAAGTGCGTGATTTTAGGTTTAGGCATTTCTTGCATAACCATTATTTCAGCAATTTTTTCGCTTGAATCAGATAAAGCCGTTCGGAGTTTTTGTAGTTCTTTTTGTGCCGATAAAACGCTGGGATTGACGGCCGAAAAGTAATAGTCTTTTAAAATCGTTTTCTCTTGAGCATTTAGTTCGCTCGCTGATTTATTGGTAATACTGCTCCAATCGGCCTTTTTTGCTAAGATTTTTACTTCAAATGGTGTTAATGCTCGATTATAAACTGCGGCATCGTCAACCTTTCCACCCTTAAAACCTAAGCCACGCCACCAGCCACCAATCTGTAATGCTGGTTCTGATTTTGAATAAAAAATAATGTCTTTGTATAGTTGGTCGATGACGGTTTCCATCGCCATTTCTTCACCATCGAGATATAATTTGAAACCATTTGCTTTAGCCGAACCATCATAAGTCATACTCAAATGCAGCCATTTTTCACGAGGAGTATCTTTCAAACTCAATTTTGTAATGGCATTTGAAGGGGCGGTGTGAGCCATCGTGATTTCTAATTTATTATTTCGTAGAAAAAGGTGATAGCCCTTGAAATTATACAAACGCTCAGCATTACTTTTATGGAAAATTACCCCATCTTTCATTTCTTTCGGAATATATGCCCACATTCCAACCGTAAAAGCCTCTG
>NZ_JBMLRC010000252.1:17942-27831 GCF_049241225.1 Emticicia sp. | reverse complement strand
AATCAAACAAAACCTTTGTAAACCTATGCAAAAACCACTATTCAATCAAGCATTTCTGCTTAAAATGATGAAAATTTCGCTAACACAATGTTTTCTCGCATTTGTACTAGTGTTACAGTCTTTGGCCCATAACGGCAAAGCACAAGATTTACTCGAAAAGAAAGTTTCGGTGAATCTGCAAAATGTAAATATGCAAGATGCCATTTCTGAAATCGGGAAAGTGGCTGACGCAAAGTTTTTCTATAGTTCAAAAGTAATTTTATCTGACAAGAAGATTAGTTTGCAAGTACAAAACCAACGATTTTCTGAGGTACTAAGTCAAGTTTTTTCACCTTTACACATTTCATATAAAGTTTATGGCAATCAGATTGTTCTAAACTCAGTCATAGAAGAAACAAAGACTCAAGACCACGATAATGTCATGCCCGCAATGCCCATTGCTGACCCGATTTCGGGTAAAGTAATTTCGGTTAAGGGAGAAACCTTACCTGGGGTAAGTATAGTCGTGAAAGGTACAAAACGAGGCACAAGTACTGAGGTAGATGGAAGTTATAAAATAAACGCCAGCAAAGGCGAAGTTTTACAATTTTCATTTGTTGGTTATCAAAACCAGGAAATTACTGTTGGTGATAATAATGAAATCAATGTTACGCTGGTAGAAGCTGCTTCACAACTTAGTGAGGTGGTAGTAATTGGCTCACGTGGGCAACCCCGCACCGATGTTGAGCGTGCGGTGCCAGTTGATGTGCTTAGTGCAAAAGAATTACAAGCAACCGGGCAGGTAGAACTCGGTCAAATGGTTCAGTTTAATTCCCCTTCATTTAATTCGGCAAAAACGGGTATTAATGGTGTGGCAAATTATGCCGATCCCGCAACACTCCGTGGCCTTTCGCCTGACCAAGTGCTTGTCTTAGTCGATGGTAAACGACGTCATCAGTTTTCAGCCTTGAATCTTAATGTAACTGTTGGTTTAGGAACTGTCGTGACCGACATGAACTCAATTCCTTCATTAGCCCTTGACCGGGTAGAAGTTTTACGTGATGGTGCGGCTGCACAATATGGCTCTGATGCAATTGCAGGAATTGTGAATTTGGGCTTGAATAAAAGCGTTGGAAAAGGCACATTCAAAACCCAGTACGGAATTACAAAAATGGGCGATGGTGGCACTTACATGGGTGCGTTGAATTATGGTTTTAAGCTGGGTAAAGAAAAAAGCTACCTCAATATGACGCTTCATTATCAGCACGCCAATGGCACCGACCGCTCTGATTTCTATAATCCAAGACCTGTTGCGGGTGGTACATATACAGGTATATATTCGTCAACTCAGGCCACTGATGAGGCAACTCGCAAAACAAGAGGGGTTTGGGGTGAATATGGTACATTTAAAGTAACAAAATACGGAAGCAATCAAAATACGGCTTACCAAGGTTTTTATAATTTAGGGTATCCGATTAACGATAAGTGGAATTTATATAGTTTTGGAGGCGTCTCAGCCAAAGATGTTTTAGCATATGGATTTTTCAGAGTAGCTAACCCTTCTAATGCCAATTCAACTCCAGAGATTTTCCCAGATGGATTTACACCCGAATTACCTGGCAAAACAATAGATTACTCATCGGTTGTGGGTTTAAATAGGAAAGTTATAGATGGTTGGAATCTGGATTTCAGTGCGGGATATGGCTACAATTACCTAGATTTATGGGCGAATAATACAGTAAATCCTTCAATGGGGGCCTCCTCTCCTACTGATTTTTATGTTGGCCGTAGTGCGGTTGGACAAACTACTCTCGAGACAAACATTTCTAAGAATTTTAAAGGTTTACTTGGCACAAAGAATACAAACATAGCTTTTGGCAGCCAGTTCAGAGCCGAACAATTTCTCTTGAAGCAAGGAAGCCCCGAATCTCACCAAGTTGGACCATTGGCCACTTCTAAAAACAAAGCACCCGGTTCGAGTGGTCGCCCAGGAATTGCCCCTGCCGATGAAACCGATGCGACAAGAAATAATATCGGTGTGTATGCAGACGTAGAAAGTGATATTACGAACAAATTTTTGATTGCAGCGGCACTTCGCTATGAAAATTACAGTGATTTTGGCAGCAATGTTTCTGGAAAATTAGCAGCTAGATTGAAACTTAGCGAAAACATTTCGATCAGAGGTTCGATAAATAAAGGTTTTAGAGCTCCATCATTACAGCAAACTTATAATAGTGTAACGACATCAACCGTACAGGCAGGAGCAATTATCCAAACTAAACAATTACCTAATTCCGACCCTCGTTTAGCTCAACTTGGTATCGAAAAACCCAAAGCAGAAAATTCGCTTAACTATAATTTAGGTATTACGGCAAAAGCAGGTGACAAATTCTTGTTTACTTTAGACGCCTACCAAATTGATATCACCGACCGTATCATCCTTTCTGAGCGGATGATTGTGAATAGCATAGCTGCCCTCAAGCCGTTGTTTCCCGGTATTAGCGAAATACGTTTCTTCACTAATCATATCAATACCAGAACGAGAGGAATCGATTTCGTAACTACCTTCAATCATAAATTTAACTCAAAAAGTAAACTCACTGCAAGTTTGGCCCTGACGTTTAATGAGACTAAGCTTACTTCGCAGAAGCCAACCCCAAGTTTATTGCAGGCAGGCACATCAACTAAAATCTTAATGATCGATACTGTTAGCATCAGCCTCATCGAAACTGCACAGCCACGTCAGAAAATACTAGCATCAGTTGGTTATCAAATTAATAAGTTCAATGCAAATGTTAGAGCTTCTTACTTTGGCCCAGTAACGGCTTGGGAAAAACCAGTAGGCAGACCACATATTACGCAAACTTTCGGTGGAAAAACCCTCATCGATGTGGCTCTTACTTATGCCTTTTCCCCAAAGCTCTCAATCACTTTGGGTAGCAATAACATAACCGATGTATATCCAGATAGAGTATTAGCTAATTTTGCTGGATACACCAACGGTCAGATACCTTTTACTAGAAATGCGAATCAATTTGGTTTTAATGGAGCATTTTATTACGTCAATGCCACAATAAATTTTTAGACCGCTATAGACATGAGATTTAAAAGACTACATTTGTTTGAGAATGGTAGAATGTGGGCGGTTTTGAAGTAATGTTTTTATCGAATGTCAATGCTAAATAATGGCTAACCTGTTTTTATTGATAACATGCCTTTCGTTGGGGGGAATCCTCCAACGAACCAAAGGCTTTCCGAAAGATGCCTATTTGGGTTTGAATGCAGTTATTATTAATATATGCTTACCAGCCATAACGCTGCTCTATACAAGCGAGATTTCTTTTGAAGCAAATCAGTTGCTCGTTATCCTGACGCCATACATTTTATTCATCAGTTCGTTTATATTTTTCAAAATTATTGCCAAAAGCCTGCACTTCGACAGAAGCACCACAGGGGCTTTAACAATTACCGCCGGCATAAGTAGCATATCTTTTGTGGGTTTCCCAATTTTTGAATTATTGTATGGCAAAGCGGGTGTTCAGATGGGAATCCTGATGAGTCAGGCGGGTTCTTTTGTTGTTTGTGGCACACTCGGAATCATGACAGCCTCGTATTATTCAGCATCAGAGCCTTCGGTAAAATCAATTGCTAAAAGTATTTTCACATTTCCTCCATTTGTAGCTTTTTGTGTGGCTGTATGTTTAAATGTCCTTGATTTACATTTTCCGAGATATATAGGAGAAATTTTACAAAAAATGGGTAGTCCGTTTACTGTACTCGCCTTATTATCTGTAGGTTTACAAATCAATGTATCTAAAGCTAATATTGCACAAAAACCACTATTATTAGGCTTATTTTTCAAACTATTGGTTGCACCATTGATAATCTTTATATTATATCTTATATTGCTTCAACAAAACATGCTATTACATGAAAACACTTGGATTGGTAAAATGTGCGTGGTTGGAGCAGCTTTGGGCTCAATGAATACAGCCTCAATTATTGCCATCAACCATAAATTAAATCCACCTTTGGCAAGTTTAATGATTGGCATCAGCATTCCACTATCGCTAATAACAGCCGTATTATGGCACTATTTATTGATTTTTTTCTGAAATACACTTTTTCAAAAATAACCCTAATAAAATTCCGAATAATAAAATTTTACAATGAAAAAACTCTTTACCAATCTTACATTTTGGGTACTTACAGCCATTGTTTGTGGTGTTTTACTTGGCCATTACAATCCCGAATTTGCCCTACAACAAATCTTTGAAAAGGGTTTTAAACAGAACCTAGTTATTTCCGAATTTGAAATCAAAAATACATTTTCTGAGTTTCTAAGCAGCCTTTTCATCAGCTTCGTAAAACTCTTTATCAATCCAATCATTTTTCTAACAATCACCCTCGGAATCATCTCGATGGGCGATTTGAAAAAAGTTGGAAAAGTTGGAGCAAAAGCACTACTCTATTTTGAAGTCGTAACGACAATCGCACTATTGGTGGGTGTTGTGGTAGCAAATTTAATTCGGCCCGGTGATGGAGTAGTTACTGATGCGATCAAGGGCGGAGATATTTCAAAATACACCAAAAGTGCTACGGAATTTAGTTGGTTGAAATTCTTCTTGGATAATGTTACACTTCAAGTTTTGGTATTAGCCATTGTTTTGGGTATTGCATTCAGCAATTATTCTGGCCGACAAAAAGTGGTAGATTTTCTAGCTCCAATCTCCAAAAAAGTATTTTGGGCTTTGCATAAAGTTATGCTTTTTGCACCAATCGGAGCATTTGGTGGTATGGCTTTCACTATTGCCAAATATGGTATTCAAACCCTACTTCCCCTCGCAAAATTGATGGGAACTGTCTATGTAACAATGGCAATCTTCGTTTTTGTGGTGCTTTATTTCATTCTGAGATACTACAAAATTAGTCTTTGGAAATTCTTGAAATTTATTCGTGAAGAGCTACTCATTGTTCTTGGTACTTCTTCTTCGGAGGCAGGTTTGCCATCATTGATGGAGAAATTAGAGAAAATGGGCTGCTCAAAATCAGTTGTCGGATTGGTTGTTCCTGCGGGATATTCGTTCAATCTCGACGGTACGACTATCTATCTCTCAATGGCAGTTATTTTTTTGGCACAAGTTTTCAATGTGGATCTAGATATGCAACAAATTCTGACGATTATCGGCATCCTGATGGTCACCTCAAAAGGAGCAGCGGGCGTAACGGGTAGTGGTTTTATTGTTTTGGCTTCTACACTAACAGCTGTAAAAGTTATTCCAGTAGAAGGTTTAGCACTGCTTTTGGGTGTTGACCGATTTATGTCTGAAGCCCGTGCCATAACCAACTTTATTGGAAATGGCGTAGCAACGATCTGGATTTCAAACAACGAAAACGAATTCGACCGCTCTAAAATGGAAGCAGCTTTTGCACATGTAGGCGACTTTGAAGATATAGTAAAAGATAACATCAACAATGAGTAAAAACTATGCAAAAAGCTATTTATCTAAGCAAAAACAGTTATTTCATCAAAAAAAAGATATTTTCTTTAACTCTAAAAACTTTCAGTCTTACCTTCGCAGTATCAAACTAATCTTTATTCGAAAATGAGTAAACAAAATTTAAAAGAAGAAGCACTTCATTACCACGCGAAAGGGCGTCCAGGTAAAATTGAGGTTGTTCCAAGTAAAGAATACGCTACTCAAAAAGACTTATCTTTGGCGTATTCTCCCGGGGTAGCCGAGCCGTGTATGGCTATTTTTGAAAATCCAGAAGACGTTTATAAATATACGGCGAAGGGAAATCTTGTGGCTGTAATCTCAAACGGAACTGCCGTTTTGGGTTTGGGAGATATTGGTCCGGCTGCTGGAAAACCCGTAATGGAGGGAAAAGGGCTTTTATTTAAAATTTATGCCGATATTGATGTATTTGATATTGAGTTAAATACTAAAGATGTTGACGAATTTGTACGTACAGTAAAAATTCTAGAACCAACTTTCGGTGGTGTAAACCTTGAAGATATTTCGGCTCCTGAATGTTTTGAAATCGAAGAACGCCTAAAGGCCGAATTGAATATTCCGGTAATGCACGACGACCAGCATGGTACTGCCATTATTTCGTCGGCGGCGTTGCTCAATGCCCTAGAATTAGTAGAAAAAGATATTTCGCAAGTAAAAATAATTATCAACGGTGCAGGTGCTTCGGCCATTTCTTGTACTCGCTTGTATAATTCATTAGGTGCTGATAAAAAGAACATTTTCATGTTCGATAGCAAAGGTTTGATTCACCCAAGCCGCACAAATTTGGATGGAAAGAAAATCGAATTTGCCAACGATAACATGCCAGCCGAAACAACATTGGCAGAAGCTTTAGTTGGTGCTGATGTGTTTGTGGGTCTATCAAAAGGCAATATTTTGAGCCAAGACATGGTAAAATCAATGGCAAAAGATGCGATTGTTTTTGCAATGGCCAATCCAACACCTGAGATTTCGTATGAAGATGCCATTGCTGCCCGTGAAGATATCATCATGGCAACTGGCCGTTCGGATTACCCAAATCAGGTGAATAACGTACTTGGTTTCCCGTACATTTTCCGTGGTGCCTTGGATGTTCGCTCGAAAGTTATTAACGAAGAAATGAAATTGGCGGCCGTGCGTGCATTGGCCGATTTGGCGAAAAAACCAGTGCCAGATGTAGTAAACTTAGCTTACGGCGAAACTAATCTTTCATTCGGCCGAACGTATATCATTCCAAAACCTGTTGACCCTCGTTTACTCACAACTGTTGCTCCAGCAGTAGCAAAAGCAGCCATGGAAACTGGCGTTGCGAAGTTCCCTATTACCGACTGGGAAGCTTACGATACACAATTGGCCAAACGTTTGGGACAAGATAATTCGCTCAAGAAAGTAATTACTAATAAAGCAAAACTACATCCTAAACGTGTAGTTTTTGCCGATGCCGAAAACTTGACGGTGCTGAAAGCAGCACAAGAAGTGCAAGACGAGAAAATTGCAACGCCGATTTTGTTAGGTAATGTTGCAAAAATCAATCAATTGCTCGAAGAAAACAATATCGACCTTCCTTACGCAGAAATTATCGACTCTCGCTCGGCTGACCAAGAGGAACGTTTGGCAAGATTTGGGGCTATTTTCTACGAAAAACGTAAGCGTAAAGGCTACAATCATTTTGAGGCAATGCAGTTGATGCGTAATCGTAACTATTTTGGGGCGATGATGGTAGAAACGGGTGAAGCAGATGCAATGATTGGCGGTATGACACGAAATTACCCTGAAACAATTCGTCCAGCACTACAAATCATTGGTCGCCAAGAAGGTGTGAAGAAAGTTTCGGGTATGTATATACTAATGAGTCGTTTTGGTCCGCTTTTCTTGGCCGATACAACTGTAAACTTCAATCCAACTGCCGAAGAAATCGTTGAGATTACCGAATTGGCAGCAAAAGAAGTGGAGAAATTTAATATTAAGCCAAGAATCGCTCTCCTCACCTACTCAAATTTCGGTAGTGCCGATGGCGATGATGCTGTAAAAATGCAAAAAGCGGTGAGCATTTTGAAAGACAAACACCCAACAATGGTTGTTGATGGTGAAATGCAAGCACACTTACCATTTGATATTGACTTATTGAAAGAAAATCACCCATTCAGCGATTTAGTTGATGGCCGTGCTAATACATTGATTTTCCCTAATTTATCGGCATCAAATATTGCTTATAATATTGTGAAAGAAGTAGCAAATATTGATAAAATCGGACCAATTTTATTAGGTGTAAAAAAACCAGTTCACGTACTTCAATTGGGTAGTACCGTGCGTGAAATTGTGGACATGGTGGCCATTGCCGTTGTGGAAGCACAGGGAAAATAAATCTTACTGAATGAATAAAGCCCCCACAGAACATATTTTTTTCTGTGGGGGCTTTTATTTTAAGGTACTTTTTAACAAACAAATAGTAAAATTTACCGATTTTTCAAAAAACACTTGCACTATATGAAAACATTAACATATATTTGTATTGTAATCAAAAACAAGAAATGTTAGCAGAAGCAAACGACATAAAAATTAACAAAGAAAAGTATGAAAAAGCAGCCTATATCTTAAAGGCTGTGGCTCATCCTACTCGTTTGGCTATTATTCAGTTGTTGGAAATTCAAGATAATCTAACGGTAAACGAAATCTGCGAAACGCTTGAATGTGAGCAATCATTGATTTCGCACCACTTGATAAACATGAAATTACGCGGGATTTTGAAATCTCACAAAGATGGCCTCAACGTTTATTATTCACTCAAACAACGTGAAATTACCAAACTCTTGAGCTGCATCGAAAATTGCGAATGCAATATGTGATATTTTTTTTGCAAACTATATGAATAAATTATCATATATACATATTAAATAGATAAGTTTGATAGAGTATCAAACAAATTACCTTTTTTATAGTACAAATTACACAAACGCATGGAAATACTTGGTTTTATTGGAGCATTAATGATGGGCTTGACACTCGGGCTAATCGGCGGAGGTGGCTCGATTCTTACAGTACCTATTTTAGTTTATTTATTCTCAGTCGATACAGTTTTGGCCACGGCCTATTCGCTATTCATCGTTGGGCTTACGAGTCTAATTGGTTCATTTAGTCATATTTCGCAGGGAAATGTACATTGGCGTACGGCAATCGTCTTCGGTATTCCATCAATTATTAGCGTTTACCTGACTCGAATGTATTTTGTACCTCTTATTCCTGAGCAAATTCTTACGGTAGGCAGTTTTTCACTCACAAAACCTATTTTGATTCTGATTTTCTTTGCGGTACTGATGGTTTTTGCCTCTTATACAATGATTAGAGAATGTAAGAAATGTAAAGAAAAACAAGTTGGCGAAATCAAATACAATTATCCATTGATTTTGCTGGAAGGGTTGGTTGTTGGCACAATCACGGGGCTTGTGGGTGCAGGTGGAGGATTCTTGATAATTCCTGCCTTGGTAATCTTGGCTAAACTACCAATGAAACAGGCGGTCGGTACCTCGTTAGTAATCATTGCCCTCAAATCTTTGATTGGTTTCATGGGCGATGTGAAGGGCAGCGAAGCCATAAATTGGCACTTTTTGGGCAATTTCTCGGTTATAGCTATAATCGGAATTGTGCTTGGAAGTATGCTTTCTAAAAAAGTTTCGGATGAAAAACTAAAACCTGCCTTCGGATATTTTGTCTTGGTCATGGGGCTTTATATCATCACAAAAGAGTTATTTTTTCATCACGCCTAAACCCAAATTCTGTAATGAATGATCTTGAAAGAAAAAAACATTGGGAAAATATCTACCAAACAAAAAACTTTACAGAGGTTAGTTGGTATCAAGAAAAACCCGAAACATCGCTCAGGTTTTTAAATGAATTTAAAGTTGAAAAAACAGCAAAAATAATTGACATAGGCGGTGGTGATAGCTATTTGGTTGACCACTTGCTTGACCTAGGATACGAAAATATTACAGTACTTGATATTTCGGAAGCAGCACTCAAAAAAGCTCAAAAACGTTTAGGTAAAAAAGCCAAAAAAGTTAAATGGATTGTTGCCGACATTGCGACCTTCGAGCCAAATGAACAGTATGATTTTTGGCATGACAGAGCAGTTTTTCACTTCCTAACCGAAGAGAATGAGATTACAAATTATCTAAAATCTACTCAAAAAGGTATAAAGCCAGCAGGGGTTTTGATTTTAGGGACATTTTCGGAGGAAGGTCCTAGCAAATGCAGTGGAATTGAAATAAAACAGTATTCTGAAAGCTCAATGACCGAACGCCTAAAAACATTTTTTGACAAAGTAAAATGTATTACAGTTGACCATATTACACCTTTTTCAACGATACAAAACTTTATCTTTTGTAGTTTTAGAAAGA
>NZ_JBMLRC010000252.1:9020-17842 GCF_049241225.1 Emticicia sp. | reverse complement strand
AATGATAGTAGAACAAATTTATACAGGATGTCTCGCTCAAGGAGCATATTATATTGAATCAGCAGGCGAAGTTGCCATCATAGACCCACTTCGTGAAGTGCATTCATATGTAAACAAGGCCGAGAAAAACAATGCCAAAATCAAATACATTTTCGAAACACACTTTCATGCAGATTTTGTTTCGGGTCATGTAGAATTAGCTCAAAAAACAGGAGCAGCAATCGTTTACGGGCCAAATGCTACTCCTTCATTTGAGTGTATCGTTGCCGAAGACGGACAGATTTTTGAAATCGGAAAAATTAAAATCAAAGTGATTCATACACCTGGCCATACAATGGAGTCATCGTGTTTTTTATTAATCGACGAAAATGGTGTAGAAAATTGCATTTTCACGGGTGACACTTTGTTTATCGGCGATGTTGGTCGCCCAGATTTAGCACAAAAATCAAATCTTACCATCGAAGATTTGGCGAGTTATCTCTACACTTCTTTGCACACAAAAATCATGGCTTTGCCCGATAACTTAATTGTTTATCCTGCTCATGGTGCGGGGTCGGCTTGTGGCAAAAATATGAGCAAAGAAACGTATGACACACTCGGAAATCAGAAAAAAGTAAATTATGCACTTCAACCACAAAGCAAAGAGCAGTTTATTACGGCAGTAACGGATGGCCTTACTCCTCCACCCTACTACTTCCCAAAAAACGTAATGATAAACAAAACTGGTGCGAAAACAATTGATGAGGTAAAAACCAGTATTCAGGCACTTTCGCCAGAAGCTTTTGAAGTGGCAGCCAACGAACTTGGTGCTGTAATGATTGATACGCGTGCGGCTCAGAGTTTTAAAGATGGGTTTGTACCGAATTCTATCAATATCGGTATCAAAGGCGACTTCGCCCCGTGGGTTGGTACGCTCATTACTGACATCGAACAGCCAATTTTATTCATTGCTGATGAAGAAAACATCGACGATGTAATCACTCGCCTTTCGAGAGTGGGTTATGATAATATCGTTGGTTATTTGCAAGGTGGTATCAAGGCTTGGATTGAAGCAGGCAAAGAAATTGATACAATTGAATCAATTTCGGCGGAATATTTTGCTAAAATATACGCCGAAAATGAAGGCAAACTCTTGGTAAAGGATGTAAGAAAAGAAACAGAATATCGAGCTGAACACGTTGAGGAAGCAGAATGCGTTTCGTTGGCTTATTTGAGCAATAATATGTCAGCTTTTTCGAAAGATGAAACCAATTATATTCATTGTGCGGGTGGGTATCGCTCAATGATTGCAGCATCAATCTTGAAATCCCGAGGGTATGAAAATATCGTAGATATAGCTGGAGGTTTTGCGGCTATCGCCAAAACCGAAGTACCCCGCTCAAACTTTGTTTGTCAATCGAAATTAAAAGTGTAATAAATTAAGTAATGCTTAGGGTAGAATAAGTAAAAAAAGGTAAGGTCAATTGTATACCTTACCTTTCTATACAATCCTAAATGATTATAGAACATAGTATTTGTAACATCAAAAGTAAAAATCAAAAATCAAAGAAAATATGATAGAACTCATTAAACAACCATGGCATTGGGCAGTTGCCGGAGTCATGATTGGATTGACAGTCCCCACTTTACTATTAATTGGAAATAAAACATTTGGTATTTCTTCGTCTCTTCGCCATATATGTGCAGCGTGTTTTCCTGCTAATATTTCGTTTTTTAAATATGATTGGAAAAAAGAAATCTGGAATCTATTCTTTGTAGTTGGTGTACTTTTAGGCGGAATCATTGCTAGTCAATTTCTTTCAAATCCGAATGAATTTATTGTGAATGAAAATACAGTTAAAGATTTAAAAGCATTAGGTATAAAAGATTTTTCGTCAATGATGCCCGCTGACATTTTTAGCGTAGAAAATATTTTCACACTTAAAGGACTGATTTTTTTCGTTGTGGGTGGCCTGATGGTAGGTTTCGGAACTCGTTATGCTGGTGGCTGTACATCGGGTCATGCAATTATGGGTTTATCTAACCTGCAATTACCTTCATTAATTGCCACTATCAGCTTTATGGTTGGAGGTTTCGCCATGACGCACTTAATTATGCCTTACATCTTTAAATTATTCTAATCATGACAAAAGCAAATAAAGTAGAAAATATTATTATTGAAGAATTTGTGTGCGAAGCACCCAATAATCAAGTAAAAAAAGAAAGTTTCGCCAGTAATTTCAAGTATTTGATTATAGGAACAATCTTCGGAATTGTTTTCGTAAAAGCTGAAATCATTTCATGGTTCAGAATCCAAGAGATGTTCCGCTTACAATCTTTTCACATGTACGGTGTAATCGGTACGGCCGTAGTGGTTGGTCTGATTTCGGTGCAATTGATAAAGCGTTTCAATATAAAGACTTTATCGGGCGAAACAGTTTCGATTCCAGATAAAACTTTCAATAAAGGACAAATCTACGGCGGACTTATTTTTGGTCTCGGCTGGGCAATTACAGGTGCTTGCCCTGGCCCACTTTTTGCCCAAATCGGTAGTGGATTTTTAGCAATTACAGTGACATTTGCCAGTGCATTAGCAGGAACTTGGCTCTACGGAGCTTTCAAAAACAAACTACCGCATTAAACATGTAAGTAAAGTAAAATTCCACAAATTGAGGTTAGATAATTTATTGGTCAGTAAATCTAACCTCTTTTTTTATTGCCTTTTTTTAGCCACAAATGATTATTTCAATGAAAAAGATTGATAATAAGTCTCGAACAAGTCTGAATAGCCTTTTAAAAATCATTGTATGGTTACTTGGCTCTTCTGTATTTTTAGTCATTGCTGCTGTGTTTTATTTTACAGGAATATTCGATTTTAAAACTGAAAATACTGCCTCCGAAACTTTTGAAAAGAAACCATATAAGCCCCAAAAACCAGTTTGGAAGCTCATTGGTATGGATGCAGTAGTGCATGAAAAAGACCCCGAACTCATAAAATATGGCCGAGAATTGATTGCCAATACGGCCTACTATTTAGGGCCTAAGGGAAAAGTGGCTCAGCAAAGCAATGGTATGAATTGCCAAAACTGCCATTTAGATGCAGGTTCGAGGGTTTGGGGCAATAATTACGGTGCGGTGGCTTCTACTTACCCTAAATTTAGAGAGCGGTCGGGTTCAAAAGAAAGTATAGTGAAACGAGTAAATGATTGTTTAGAACGCAGCTTAAACGGTCGAGGACTTGACAGTAATAGCAGAGAAATGCGGGCAATGGTGAGTTATATAAAATTTTTAGGACAATTTGTGCCAAAAGATTCGATTCCAAACGGAACTGGGATTTGGAAGCTAAAATACCTGAGCCGAGCCGCCGACCCCACAAAAGGACAATTGGCTTATGAACAAAAATGTGTTAGCTGCCACGGACAAAATGGAGAAGGAGTAAAAAATACGGAAGGATTCGGCTACACGTATCCTCCGCTTTGGGGCGAACATTCTTATAATATTGGTGCGGGGCTTTTTCGCCTTTCACGTTTGGCGGGCTATATCAAAACCAATATGCCTTACGGTGTAAGCTACGAAAAACCACAATTATCTGACGAAGAAGCGTGGGATATTGCCGCCTACGTCAATTCTCGACCTCGACCAACAAAAGATTTAAGTAAAGATTGGCCAAAAATTTCAGGCAAGCCAATTGACCACCCATTTGGCCCATACTCCGACAACTTTTCTGAAGAACAGCATAAATTCGGGCCGTTTAAGCCAATTGATGATTTCATGAAGGCACAGAAAAAGAAAATATAAGTAGTCCACAATAGGATAACAGCCTATTTTCAGATTTACCGATTATCATTATCCTATTATTTACACGATGAAAAAAAATATACTTCTACTTATACTACTATTCATAAAACAAACTTTTACACAAGCACAGCAGGCTAAACAGGATTCTTTTTCATTGAAAAAAGTATTTAGTGGTGGAAAAATCAAGGGTTCTGTTCGTCAGTTTTCGATGTTTACCGATAATCATTCGGGGTTGTCAGATTATTATGCTTTGGCAATCGGAGCTGGACTTAATTACGAAACCAAACGTTGGCGTAATATCCAATTCAATTTTGGCGGCTTTTTTGTGCATGATTTGGCTTCGAGCGATTTTACAAAAACAGACCCAATCACTAAAACCATCAGCCGATATGACATCGGGCTTTTTGATATTTTAGAACTCAATAATCAATTTATTAGTAGGGTCGAAAATCTGAATGTTAAATATTTCCATAGAAAATCAACAATTATATTTGGCAAGCAAACGTTACGAACTCCACTCGTAAACCCACAAGATGGACGCATGAATAGCTCTATGATGGAAGGTATTTATGCGGATTTCAACGAAATAAAAAACCTGCACCTCGAAGGCGGTTGGCTTTACCGAAGTAGCCCTCGCTCTACCTTTAAGTGGCTGAGTATCGGCCACTCAATTGGTGCTTATCCGATGGGGCTAAATATTGATGGAAAGAAAGGAAATTACTACGAAAATCTGAATTCAAAAGGATTATTTATACTTGGCGGAAATTATAGTTTCAATCAATCGAGCAAACTTACGGCATGGAATTATTTCATAGAAAATATCAGTAATACTGCCATGCTTCAGTGGAACCAAGATATTGACCGAAAAACCCACAAAATTAAATATGGTTTGCAGTTCTTTCGTCAAAGTGCCGTCAATGAGGGTGGTAGCCCCGACCCAGCAAAAACCTACATGGCAGCCAAAAGTAAATCTATGATTTTTGGTGCAATGGTAGGTATTAACAAAAAACAAAGTTCGTGGACACTCAACTATACTCGAATCACGAAAGATGGACGTTTTCAGTTTCCGAGAGAATGGGGGCGTGACCCATTTTTTACATTTCTACCACGTGAACGCAACGAAGGCTTGGGTGGAGTTCATGCCGTTAGTAGCACTTTTAGCAAAAATATTACTTCCAAAAACCTCATTTTTGATGTAGGTTTGGGAAAATACATCTTGCCCGATGTAAAAGATTTTCGTCTGAATAAATACGGAATGCCATCATATACGCAATTAAATATTGGCCTAAAATACACACCCAAAGGCATCATAGAAGGCATTGATATTCAAGCACTTGCCGTAAAAAAGTGGAATAATGGACAACTATATGCAGATGAAAAATACCGCATCAACAAAGTAGATATGACAAATTATAATGTAGTTTTAAACTATAATTTCTGAGACCCATGCAAAAGTCGATTCCAATCATAACTATCGAGCAACTTAATTCGTGCGATAAAAATATATTAATAAAGCTTGATATTCGTCGGTTAGAAGACCACATGAAAACACTCACGTCGGCAGATTTTCCGCACCGTCATGACTTTTTCAACCTCATTTATATCAAACAAGGAAGTGGCACGCACGATATTGATTTTAAGCGATTTGTAGTTGAGCCAAGGCAAATGTTTTTCATGAATGATGGGCAAGTACATGAGTGGGATTTGAGTGCCGATACCGTCGGTTATACACTTTTTTTCAAGAAAGAATTTTATGAAGTTATCGAAAAAGGACTTTCGCTACAAGCCTTACCTTTTTTCAATAATAGTCATAACGATGCCCCAATGTTAGTATTTTCGGAAGTAGATAGTCAGAAAATTGAAAACCTCTTTGAAGAAATTATTGCTGAATTTAAGGCTAACCAGCCTCACCGAGATACGCTAATTAAGTCTTTACTAAAAATGATTTTGATTCATTCGATTAGGGTTTATGAGCCATTCTACAAAGGCGATAGTACCGAACTAAATGTTTCAAAAATCAGAAGTTTTGAACTTCTCATCGAAAAGCATTTCAAAGAATATAAATCAGTAAAAGATTTTGCCGATAAACTAAATATTACGGCCAATTATCTAAACGCCATTTGCACAAAAACAGTTGGACGAACAGCGGGCGAGCTTATCAGAGATAGAATCGTGCTGGAAGCTAAACGCTTATTACTTCACTCTTCTATTTCAGTCTGCGAAATGGCCTATCATTTAGGCTACGACGATTGTTCTTATTTCATCAGAGTTTTTAAAAAAGAAGTTGGCTCTACACCTGAGCAATTTCGCATAATTAATCGACCTTAAATACCTATGAAAATAACACTCAACAACTGGAAACTGTGGTTAATCGTAAGTCTGACTCTCGGCTTAGCTCCATTCGTTCCAGAACCTCACATCGTTGGCAAACTCCGTTGGCTCATGGGTGGAGCGGTAGGTATGCACGCCATCGACTGGTTCGATTTATTACAACACGGATTTCCTTTTATACTACTTCTCAGAGCATTGATTATTAAATTACGCAAATAGCACTTTTTACGTATTATTGAAATAAAAATAAGTAAATAGTACTATAAAAGTACGAGAATAGCCTACAAAAAAGTAAATATTTCGACCGAAATTTGTACTATTAATTAATCATAAAAGTAAATAATAGTATAAATATATGTTTGGCAAAGGCTCAAGATTATATAGCATTTTTGCGATGAAATGTCCAAGATGCCACGAGGGTGACGTTTTTGAAACGCATAATCCCTATCAAAAAATGACCGCTATTAAAGAAACTTGTCCGCATTGCGGCCTACGCTACGAAAAAGAAATGGGTTTCTTTTATGGTGCTATGTATGTGAGTTATATGCTCAATATTGCCTTGTTTGTTACTTCGGTCGTTGCTTATTTTCTCTTACTCGACCAATACATTAGCGGCACATTGTTAATGGTTATTTATGTTTCGTTGACAGTTATCTTAATGCCAGTTTATTATCGACTTTCTCGAACAATCTGGCTGAACTTTTTCAACGGTTATGCACCAGAAAAACAAGGGGCAAAATAATATTTTCCGAGGAGATGTGTATTTCACATCTCCTTTTTCTTTTATCAATTCTGGCAAACATACAATGTAGGCAGCTTATCAGTGGTTTTCACCGCAATCAAAGCAAAAATCAACGAACACGACTTTGCTCATTTTCGACGCTCAATTTATCTCGAATTTTGATATAATAACTCAACACAAATACTTTAACATCAAATAAATCAAACGCCATTGTCGAAAAATTTGGTTTATCTACGAAACATCCTCCGTGTAATATACTTTCCAAAACTAAGCCTAATCATTTATTGTCGATTGGCTACTTAATTTGTAACTTTACGCCAAAAATAACAAAACATTATACAAATGCTTGATTTAAACGGCAAAGCAATTCTGATTACAGGTGGAACGGGTTCTTTTGGTAAGAAATTAGTCGAGACTATCTTCAATCGTTTCCCTAATGTTCGTCGAGTAGTGATTTATTCTCGTGACGAATTGAAACAGTTTGAAATGCAACAAACTTACCCTCAAAATAAGTATCCAAATATACGTTTTTTCATTGGCGATGTGCGTGACGGCGAGCGTCTGAAACGTGCTTGCGAAGGTATCGACTACATCATTCATGCTGCTGCTTTGAAGCAAGTTCCTGCGGCCGAATATAACCCAATGGAGTGTATCAAAACCAATGTTTTTGGTGCAGAAAACGTAATAAACGCAGCTTTGGCCAATAATATTCAGAAAGTTGTGGCTTTATCGACCGACAAAGCAGCCGCTCCGATAAACCTTTATGGTGCAACAAAACTCTGCTCAGATAAACTATTTGTAGCAGCCAATAACATGAGAGGCGGGCGTCAGATTACTTTCTCAGTCGTAAGATATGGAAACGTAATTGGTTCTCGTGGTTCGGTGATGCCATTCTTCTTAGAAAAAGCAAAAACTGGCGTTCTTCCGATCACCGATGAACGCATGACACGTTTTAACATTTCGTTGGAAGATGGCGTTGAAATGGTACTTTATGCTCTCGAAAATGCTTGGGGTGGCGAAATTTATGTACCGAAAATTCCTTCGTACAGAATTACAGATGTAGCTGAAGCAATCGGACCAAACTGCGAACACCCAAAAGTTGGTATCCGCCCAGGTGAAAAACTACACGAAGAAATGATTACCGAAACTGATTCGTTGAGCACAATCGAGACAAAAAAATACTACGTAATCATGCCGTTTTCGCCTATTTGGAATACTGAAGAATACTTGAAGCATTTCGGAGCATCGTTTGTGGAAGAAGGTTTCAAATATAATTCGGGAACAAACAACGAATGGCTAACAGTTGAGCAAATTCGTGAAGAGATAAAAACCCACATTGACGCTGATTTTCAGCCAAGATAATTCCACAGATGATTCCATACGGAAAACAACATATTACTGACGAAGATATTGCTGCGGTCGTTGAAACGCTCAAATCTCCGTTTTTGACTTCTGGGCCGAAAGTTGCTGAATTTGAGGCAGCTTTTGCCAAATATATTGGTTGTAAATATGCCGTAGCGGTGGCCAATGGCACGGCCGCTTTGCATATTTCGTGCATGGCTTTGGGAGTTAATTCATCTTCAAAAGTTATCACTACGCCTATCACTTTCTCGGCCTCGGCTAACTGTGTGCGTTATTGTGGCGGTGAGGTTGTATTTGCCGATATTAATCCCGAAACAGTTTTATTGGATATTGAGAAGGTAAGAAATTTACTCGAACAACACCCAAAAGGCACTTTTGAAGGTATTATACCTGTTGATTTTGCGGGCTATCCCGTTGATTTGGAAGCATTTAGAAAACTGGCCGACGAATACGGCTTATGGATTTTAGAAGATGCTTGTCATGCTCCAGGTGGGAGTTTTATTGATAGTTCTGGCAAAAATCATCGTTGCGGCGATAGCTCATTCGCTGATTTAGCTATTTTTTCGTTTCATCCAGTGAAGCACATTGCTACTGGTGAAGGAGGAATGGT
>NZ_JBMLRC010000252.1:0-8920 GCF_049241225.1 Emticicia sp. | reverse complement strand
AGTCATGCGTATCACTTGTATGTGATTCAGATTGAAGACCGCAAAGGATTATATGATTATTTAAGAACTAAACAAATTTTCAGTCAAGTGCATTATATTCCTGTGCATTTGATGCCCTATTACAAAGGACTCGGAAGTAAAGCAGGCGATTTTCCGAATGCTGAAAAGTATTATGAACATTGCTTGAGTATTCCGATGTACCCGACGCTTACAGCCGAAGAACAAGAATTAGTCATTTCGGAAATACTGGATTTTGTGCAATAAAATTATTTCTGTAGAGACGTTGCATGCAACGTCTCTACCATATTTCTACAATTTGGCATTGACCAAATCCAACCACATTTGTTTTCCTTCACAATTCCAGTGCGAATCACCTTTTTCATAAAGTACTTTTTTAGAATTATGATAGGGTGTGTAAATATCAAAAAATGGTATTTTCAAAGCCGAATGCCTCTGAACTCTTTCAATTAAATGATTATACTCTCCTAAATCTCTACCAAGAATTGATGTTTTATTGGGAATAATTGACAAATAAACTTCATCAAAACCAGCTTTTCTGTAAAATTGATAAGTTTTGTTTAGGTTATTGACCATTAAGTTAATTTCATCATCTGAAATTTTATCAAAACACGAATTGATTCCCGAAGGCTGGGCATCTACTTGATATAAAAGATATTTTTCATCTTTTGAAAGCATCACTTTCTCATCGAGTCGGTCGAATAATTTCCAGTTCAACCATGCTTTCCATTCTTTAAAAGTCAAGAAAAAATCGGATGAAAAAAGTATTGACTCGTGCCGTTCGGTATTATACGGTACTTCAATATTCAATATTTGTTCCGCTATACTTTTCTCTTTTTCTAATGGCTTAATCGTCTCATTTTCAGTAACTTCCAAGTTCATGTATGGTACTGTAAACCTTTCTCGAAAATGCCGCTCAACCGTTTCGATAATAAGCACATTTCTTTTTGAGGTATCTAACTTTACCTGAATCGTATCTGTAATAAAAAACCTATTATAGCTATTTAAACCTTTGAAATGATTCTTTTCAAGGCGTCCCTTTTCCGTGAAACTATCGCCCATGATAATCAACGAAGTATTACCCGATGGTGGATTTTGTGGAACAGGACATTGTTCCAATGGAACTTTAAACTGTGCCAAGTTCGACATTCGGTATAAATCACCGTAGCGATAATCATCTTGCGTAATGCCTTTTTCGTGCAGCCACTTTGCCATAGAACCCGAAAAACCTAAATACCACAAGAATGAAAAAAGTATTAAAAAGAAGTATTTCATAGATATGTTTCTTTCAGTATCGGAATTTTAAAACTGAAAATATATAAATTGATTTGAGGTAAATACCCCGAAAAAGTAGCAAAGCACTAACAAAACAGTAAACTTTAAGTAAAACTGAGTAGTACTTTGGGTACTTATTTGCATCTTGAATTTATCTTTTAACAATAAAACTGCAATCAAAAACCAACAAAAAAACATTTCGTTGAAACTAAACGGCGTTGCAATTGAATCATAATTTGTTACGTGCAGAATCTTCGATAAAATTATCTTGGCGTTAGTCATTCCTTTTGCTCTAAAAAACACCCATGTGAACATGACCAACAAAAAAGTAAATACTAAATTGAAAGCATTAATAATGCTGCTCGAAAAATATTTTTCGGCTTTAAAAGATGTATAACGGTCACGGATTTGTGCTAAAACCAAATAAATTCCGTGCAAAGCCCCCCAAATGATAAACGTCCATGCAGCACCGTGCCACAGACCACTCATCATAAAGACAAAGAAAAGGTTGAAGTATCGACGAAACTCCCCTACCCGATTTCCGCCAAGTGGAATATAAAGGTAATCTCGGAACCAGCCCGACAGTGAAATGTGCCAACGACGCCAAAATTCACTAATTGATTTTGAAAAATACGGAGCTTCAAAGTTTTCCATGAGTTTAAAACCCATCACCCGAGCCGCACCAATGGCAATATCTGAATAGCCCGAAAAATCGCAGTAAATTTGGAATGTAAAAAATATTGTAGCCACCAAAAGCGTAAGCCCATTATGGTCGTACGGGTTATCGTAAGAATAATCAACCACCATCGCCAAGCGGTCGGCAATCACTACTTTTTTGAACATCCCCCAAGCCATTCGCATCAATCCAGCTTTTAGGTTTTCAAAATCGTACTCAAAGTTTTTATGAAATTGCCAAAGCACATTTTGCGGTCGCTCGATTGGCCCTGCTACGAGTTGCGGGTAGAACATTACATAAAGAGCATAAATAGCAAAATCTTTTTCGGCTTTTTCGTTGCCGCGATAGACCTCAATCGTGTAACTCATCGCTTGAAAAGTATGGAATGACAGACCAATCGGCAATAGTATCTTTAATAATTCGAGCTGGGTTGTTGAGCCTAAATGAAAGAATACATTATTGATATTTTCGACGAAGAAATTATAGTATTTAAAGTAAGCCAGAAAACCGATATTTGAGATTAGACTCAGCACCAAAAGCCATTTTCGTCGGCTACCTTGAGCATTTTCAATCCATATTCCTGCATAATAATCAACTACAATCGTAACAAATAGGATTAAAATATAAATAGGCTGAAAAACTGCATAGAAATAACAACTCGCCAAAAGTAAAAGCCATATACGTCCACGATGAGGCAAACTGAAATAAGCTAAAGTAACAACTATGAAGAAAAATATAAACTGTAGCGAATTAAATAACATTGAGTGCCGATGGGTGTCTGTTTACAAATTTTATGTTCAAAGTTCAGTTTAATTATTAAAGTTTCAAAGCATTTAACGGTAGAATTACACAATTTCAATTTTTCTAAATGTTTTTTCAAGCTGGTTGTTGACTTTTAAAATCAAAAGTCCTATCTTTGCACCATGATTACGGTTCCATAGCTCAGCTGGATAGAGCAACAGATTTCTAATCTGTGGGTCATAGGTTCGAATCCTATTGGAATCACGAACAAACTGCAATAAAACCTCTCAATTTTTACTTTTGGGAGGTTTTTCTTTTTACATTTGTCTACTTCTTTTGCTGACTAACCTATTTTTTACTGAGTTTATTATTCCAACCGTGTATTCCTAAAGCACTCAAATAATGAAAACAAGAAGTACTCTCTTTGTTCTAATCTACATTTGTTTTGGAATTTCTGCCGCTTTTTCCCAACAAGCCAATACTATCGGAAAAGGTAACTTGCAAAAAGTAAATGTAAGCTCAAGTTCTACTGCTATCAATGGCAAACAAACCTTGACAAGTATTGGATTTTTGCCCAATTATAGTGCAGCAGCAAGATTCCTCTCACAGGCCACTTTCGGAAATACTTTCACCGAAATTCAAAAAGTAGCCAACCAAGGCATTGAAAAATGGCTTGATGACCAACTGGCATTGCCGAATAGTTTCAGAATCGAAACTTATGTTCAAAATTTGCACCAGTCAATGGTCGATTCGCTTAATCGTAAAAACAATGTAAACACTTATACCCTCACAAATGTCGGAGTAAGTAATTGGCATTTTGATGCCGCTTGGTTTCAGGGTTGTATGACTGCCCCTGACCAACTTCGATGGCGTGTTGCCTTTGCTTTAAGTGAAATTTTGGTCACTTCTCGAATCTCAGCTTTCGATGGTAACCCATATGCATTAGCGAGCTATTATGATGTCTTGATGGATAATTCTTTTGGTAACTATCGGACATTACTTGAAAGAATCACATATCATCCAGCAATGGGTTCGTATCTTACATTTCTAAATAACCATGCTACCGATGTTGCCAAACAAACATACCCCGATGAGAATTATGCCCGTGAAATCATGCAATTATTTACGATTGGCTTATACCAACTAAATCTGGATGGATCGGAGAAAAAAGATGCAAACGGACAATTGATTCCGACCTACAATAATGATGATATTGCCAGCCTGGCTAAAGTTTTCACGGGGCTTTCGTGGGGAGATGGCACCTATTTGGGGATAAACGCCAAAGATATCTGGAGTTATACTAAACGAATGAAATTCTTTGGTCTTGATTCAAGTGATGCGAAGAAAAACCCTTGGAAAACAAACCCAAGGATTGTCGATGGCCACGAAAGAGGTGCAAAAACTTTTCTTGGCTCAACTGTTGACCCAACAGCTAGTCGAACTGCTATGCAAGGTGAAGCTGATATCCAAGATGCTCTCAATATTATTTTCAATCATCCAAACGTTGGGCCATTTATTTCTCGTCGATTGATTCAACGATTGATAACCTCTAATCCTAGCCCAGCATTTATTCAGCGAATTGCCTCCGTTTTTAATAATAATGGTAGTGGTGTAAGAGGCGATTTGAAAGCAGTTATAAGGGCTATTCTTCTTGACCCAGAAGCAAGAAACTGTTGTGGAGATGACACCGATTCATTTGGTAAGCTTCGTGAGCCATTCGTAAGATATATGAATCTGATTAAGGGCTTAAACCTTTCAGCATCAGGTGGAGTTTTCAGAAATTCAATGACCAGAGTTTATGATCAAACATCTCAGCGACCACTTTCTTCTCCTTCGGTATTTAATTTTTATAGCCCTGATTATCTGCCCAATGGCCCACTTAAAGATGCAGGAAAAGTTGGGCCTGAATTTCAACTCCTAAGTTCTCAAACACTAACTGGTTATTTCAACGCACTCAACGATTGGCTCATCAATGACGATCCGATCGACTACAATGGCCTTTTCACGGGTGAAACTTATAAACCTAATCAAGAACCCAGATTTAATACTGTGGCTGATTATCCGCTGGCACGAAATGATAAACTTCCTCAGCTTTTAGATAAATATAATCTCATATTGGCAAACGGAAGGATTTCGACGGAGTCGCTCAATATAATTAGAGATGCCATCAAAGGCATGCCTTATTCGGAAGATGCAAATGGAGTACCCAATACCACTGAGGCTTATCGTAGAGTACGCCTTGCAATATATTTAATCATGACATCACCTGACTATCTAATCAATAAATAAGCTATGAACAGAAGAGATTTTATCAGACAAATAGGTTGTGGAGCAATGGGTTCGACAACACTTTTGAGCACTCTAACTAGTTTAGGAGCGGTCAATGGTGCTATGAGTGGAAGTGCTTCAAAGTTACGTTCGACTTCAAACGAAGATTATAAAGCTTTGGTTTGTGTTTTATTTTCAGGCGGTATTGATTCTTTTAATATTTTGATTCCATCGGGTACGAATGTTGGCGGAGATAATGGCTTCAATGATTACAGAAATGTTAGGTCAGATATCGCCATACAAACTAACACCTCTTTGCTTCCGCTGAATAACCCTCAGTGTAGTGGCTTTAGAGGACAAGCCTGCAATTATGGCTCATATGGGGTTCATCCAAATATGAGTGGCGTACAAAATCTTTTCAATAGCGGCAAACTTGCTTTTATGGCAAATATTGGCACTTTGGTAGAGCCAATCATGTCTAGAGCAGAGTATCAAAGTGGGCTAAAAAAACTACCACTCGGAATTTATTCGCACTCTGACCAAATTATGCAATGGCAAACCTCCGTACCTCAAAGTAGAGATGCCTTAGGGGTGGGTGGCCGTCTGGCCGATTTGCTTTCTGCATCAAATAGCATGCAAGACATTTCAATGAATATTTCGCTAGGAGGAAAAAATAATTTTCAACGTGGAAAAGATGTAACCGAATATTCAATTAGTAATAATATTGACCCTAATAATGTCGGTATTACGGCACTCCCATCATGGTGGGGTAATTCGGGTATCCTAACCGACCTTCGTAATAATGCTATTGATAGCATGGTTTCAAGAACTTACGCTAATCTGCTACAAAAAACTTATGGTTCGGTCAGCAAAAGTTCGATTGAGTCATTTGAGGTTTTCAAGAATGCTCTTAAAAAAGTACCGAGCATGACTACCACTTTTGGTACGAGTAGCTTGGCTCGTGATCTCCAAGCGGTTGCAAAGGTTATGAGTGTGCGAAACGACTTGGGGGCAAAAAGGCAAATTTTCTTCGTAAATTATGGGGGTTGGGATATGCACGATAACCTAGTAAATGGTTTAAATCAAAGATTGCCAATTATTAGTGATGCCTTGAAATCATTTTATGATGCAACGGTTGAATTAGGTATTGCCGAGAATGTAACCACTTTCACGATTTCTGATTTCGCCAGAACAATCACTTCTAATGGACAAGGCTCTGACCACGCTTGGGGTGGAAATACAATGGTTATTGGAGGAGCAGTAAATGGTGGACGAATTTTTGGTCGTTTTCCTAGAATGGATGTTGGCACTTCCAATACTCAGAATATCTCATTCAGAGGAAATTTTATTCCTTCTATTTCAACTGATGAAATGTATGCCGAGCTGGCTCTTTGGTATGGTGTTAGTCCGTATGATTTATGCTATGTATTACCAAATCTGAGGAATTTTTATTCCTACAGTCCAAACAATTACCCGGTTGGATTTATGAATTTCAACGGCACAGCCATATCAAATACTGACAGACCCCAAAGTTGTGTCAATTATTGATTCCTTTTAAATCAATGCCAAACACCCTATTTTTCACAAAAAATATTTTTCAACCGTGAAAAGATTTCTAAAATATATATACTGCTTGATGATAGTTGTTCTTATCAATCAAAGCACTATGGCACAGAACTGTGTCGGAACAGCTGGGCAGGTCAAATGGAGCTTCTGGACAGGCTTTAATTCATTTCCTGATAGCAGTGACTTATTTGCCATGGAGAATTTTCCGAGCCGACCTAATGGAACTCAAACATTAGGTTTTCTAAAAACTCCAGTCAATTATACTGATTATTTTGCTTCTTTGATTCGAGGATATATCAAAGTTCCAGTAACTGATACATATATTTTCAACATTACTGGCGACGATAAATCGATTTTCTTTTTGAGCACAAATGATTCGCCTGCGAATAAAATCAAACGAGCAGAGATTTCGACATATTCTGGTCAAACAGAATACAACAAAGAACCGGGTCAAACTTCTCAGAGTATTCAACTTATTGGAGGTCAGTATTACTATTTCGAACTTTATAATTTTGAAGGTACGGGTAGTGACTTTGTGAGTTTACAATGGAGAAAGGCTTCTGAAACAACAGTAGTTTGGTCGATTATTGATTTTAATTACATTTATGAATATGCATGCGGACAATCATGCCCGGCAAGAGGAACTGCTTGTGATGATGGAAATATCAACACTACCAATGACCAACAAGATGGTTTTTGTAATTGCGTAGGTACAGCTCCGGCTCCTAATAATTGTGTTGGCGAAAAAGGACTTATTGAAGCCTACTATTATGATAATATCGCTGGGAGTTACGTAGAAAACGATTTAATAAATTCTCCGAAATTTCCGTTATCACCCGATCGCCGAGAAAAATTAAAAGGAGCTTATGGCCCATTGACCCCAAGTAGTAGAGACAATTACGGTACACTCGTGCAAGGATTCCTTACGGTTCCGGTTACAGGAAATTACGATTTTAATCTCACAGGCGATGGACAAACATTTTTCTTTTTGAGCTCAGATGCAAGTATAACTAATAAACAAGCTAGTCAGGCTTTGGTTTTTTATGGTGTCGACGACACCGAACATCGGAATTCGTCCTTCCAAAATATTGGCCCGAGATATATGGAAAAAGGCAAATATTATTACTTCGAGTTTCGACATAAAGAAAGTAGTTGGCGAGATCATTTCAATCTTTACTGGAAAACTCCATTTCATGAAATCCGTCAGTGGAAACGAGTGACCGACTTCTATCTCTTTGACTATAAATGTGAGATTTCATGTATTGCACAAAATACTCCCTGCAATGACGACAACCCCTTTACGAATAATGATAAAATTGATGCACAATGCAATTGCGTAGGCACTCCATGTTCGGGGCCTGACTGCGACGACTCTGCGGCAAGGTATCAGACTTATGATGATTGTAAGCCAACTGATAACCTCACTACACTAAAAGAGGGCTCGTGGGTTTCGTGCACGAATACCCAAAACCCAAATCCAAATCCTGCTCGTGCAAACAATATTCATTGGATTATGTACGATTTTAATGATCGTTATAAGTTTTCAAGTTCGAGGGTCTGGAACTATAACGTAGAAAACGAAACTGATAAGGGATTTAAAACAGTAGCCATTGATTATTCGGTCGATGGCACAAATTGGCAAGCACTCGGCAATACTTATTCGTGGCCACAAGCTCAAGGCTTACCCGATTATGCTGGATTTCTAGGACCCAACTTTAATGATGTGAAGGCTCGATATATTCTGGTTTCGGCCATTGAAAACTGGGGGGCTGGCTGCTCTGGACTAAGTAAAATCACCTTCGACGCCATTTTATGTAATCCGAGTGGCACACCTTGTAACGACAATGATCCACTTACGTCTTATGATAAATTCGACAATAATTGTAATTGCAAAGGTGTGAATATTAATTGTGGCAGTGATACGCTCCGACTTGCCAAAGAAACATTGGCAGATGGTGCCTTCAAAGCAAAAAAACGCATCGAGGCTCAGAGTTTAGTGCCAACCACCAAAGATATTTCGTTTACGGCTGGAAATAGTATTGTATTGCTACCAGGTTTTGAGGTAAATAGTAGTGCGATATTCAAAGCTGATATTGCTAATTGTATTCAAGCAGCATTTGTGGCAAATCAGCAATCTACGGCTCCTACTGATAGCTCTGAGTTTTCGACAAAAGATACTGAAACAGCTAAACTTAAGGAAATTATTTTCAGAATTAATCAACCAAGCTATGTAAAATTATCTTTGAAAGACTCGAAAGACCAATTGATTGTAACTTTACTTGACCATTATTCTGAAAGTTTGGGTACTCAAACCAAATATTTGCCAACCAATAAATTGGCCAAAGGCACTTATTTTATAGAACTTGAATTAGGCGA
>NZ_JBMLRC010000251.1:17175-20470 GCF_049241225.1 Emticicia sp. | reverse complement strand
AATTTACCCAAAGTAAAGATAGAGTCAACCGAGATACCTAAGATTTCGGCGTTTAAGCCCGAATAAGTGGCTATATCGTCACGCATTTGGCAAAGTTCTGCCGTACATACGCCCGTAAATGCCAAAGGGAAAAATAAAACTACTACGTTTTTACCACGATAATCAGCCAAGTTAATTTCTGCTTTATCGGTGTTGAATAATTTGAAATCGGGTGCTTGGTCGCCTACTTTTAATGCCATGATTCGAATTTTATTTATGGTTTTTGATTGAACTAAGAACCCACAAAATAAGCAGAAAGTTTGTAGATTAAGAAAAAACTTGGTTATAGCTTTTTCTTTTTGTTTTTAAAATTGGCATTATTCTTTAAAAAGCATCAAATTTGTTTTAAAAATCACTTCATCAATAACTATTACAACAAAAAATGCCACAAGAAATAATTAAAACATCAATTTTTGATTTATTCAAGATTGGGCCGGGGCCGTCGAGTTCGCACACGATAGGCCCGATGAAGGCAGCCTATGATTTTCTGCAACGAGCCAATGCTTTGGCAGCTATACAATCGCTCGAAACTCCACAGATTATGATTCATTTATACGGCTCATTGAGTGCCACTGGCAAAGGGCACGGTACTGACCGAGCCGTAATTGCTGGGCTATTGGGTTGGTTGCCAGACACCTGCGAGCCGATGGCTTTTACGGCATTATTGAAAAATGAAACAGATACCTACGAAACCCAAGTGGCTGATAAGCTAGTAAAACTCACGGCCAAAAGCATTGTGTTTGAAAAAAAACGCTATGAGTCTCCGCACCCGAATACGTTGGTTTTTAAGCTGATAAGTGCCAATGAGATTGTATTAGAAGAAGAGTATTATTCAGTAGGAGGGGGCTTTATTCAGCGAAAAGGCGAAGATTTGAGTGCTGAGAATGATAAAATGCCGAAGTATGCCTTTACGACTATGAAGGAATTGAAGGAGCATTTACTGAAAAATAAAATTACGTTGACCGATTTGATGATTGCCAATGAAGAGGCTTTGACTGGGCTTTCAAGAAAAGAAATTTTTCAGAAAATAGATGATATTCTGGAAGCGATGCACAAAGCCGTGAAACGAGGTTTGCGTCATAAAGGATTATTGCCTGGCACAATCAAATTGCGTAGAAAAGCCCCTGTTTTGTACGAACAAGCCAAGAATTTGGCCTCAACAAGCGATAGTTTCATGATTTTTCTGAATGCTTATTGCATGGCTGCTTCGGAAGAAAACGCCGCAGGAAATATTGTAGTCACGGCTCCAACTTCGGGGGCATCGGGTGTGATTCCTGGGGTGTTTTTCTTGCTACGCAATCATTATCATTATGACAAACAACGCCTCCGTGAAGGAATGTTAGCCGCCGCAGCAGTTGGCTTCTTGATTAAACATAATGCCAGTATTTCGGGTGCCGAAATGGGTTGTATGGGCGAAATCGGCTCGGCATCGGCCATGGCTGCCGCAATGTTGGCTTATTGTGCAGGAAAAAGCATCGAAATTGTAGAAGCGGCCGCCGAAATTGCAATTGAGCATCATTTAGGCATGACCTGCGACCCAATTGGTGGGTACGTGCAAATTCCGTGCATCGAGCGTAACGCAATGGGTGCAATTAAGGCATATAACGCATATTTATTATCATCGTCGGGAAATGCTTCGGCCCAGAAGATTTCGCTCGATAGTGTTATAAAGGTAATGCGAGCCACTGGCCGTGATATGTCGAAAAAATATAAAGAAACCTCACAAGCAGGTTTGGCTTTGAGTGCCACTGAATGTTAGTTTTTCCGCAATTTCGGATTTAATTTGTGTTATTTCCGAAATTGTGTAATTTTGGAAGGCGTAATTACGCAGAAACTGCCATAAATGGTATAATTTTTGAAGCAAAACGCTGTATAATTTATTAAACATTGAGGGAATGAAGAGTTATTACCAAAGAAAATTTAAGTTTATAATTATTGCTACTGGTTTATTATCGAGTGGGCTTTTTATGGGTGGTTGTAATAAAACCAACGAAGACCCTGCACCCGTTGCGGTAGTTGATACTACAACTGCCAATACGGCAATCAGATGGGGCAAAATGACACTCATTATTGCCGAGAAAACTCCTGGCAACTCGCCTACTTACGCTTCGAGAGGTTTTGGTTATATTGGTCTTACGATGTATGAAAGTATTGTTGGTGGAAACAAGGCTTATTTATCAATGGCTGGGCAATTAAATGGTTTGACTGCTTTACCAAAAATTGATACAACTCAGAAATATAATTGGGCTTTGAGTCTCAATGCTGGCCAAGCGTGGATTATCAAAAATATTTACGAGCAAACATCGGATGTAAATAAAAAGTCGATTGATTCGCTCGAAAGTAAGATTTTAGCCGAATATAAAGCCGAAAAACAAGATATAATCGACCGTTCGGTAAAGTACGGGCAAGATGTGGCGAAAGCAATTTTTGAGTGGTCGAAAACGGACGGTGGCTACCAAGGTTATAACCGAAATTTTACTCTTGATTACATGGTACCGGTTGGTTTGGGGTATTGGCGAACACCGAGTTTTAGCCAAACAGCTACATCACTACCTTTACACCCTTATTGGGGGCGAAATCGAACATTTGCTACTGCTAATAGTACTCTACCCATACCAAAACCGATTGCGTATAGTGCCAGCCCATATTCGCAATATTATGCTCAGTTTTTAGAGGTTTATGCTAAAAATAAAGTTTTGACACAGGAAGAAAAAGAAATTGCCTTATTTTGGGGAGATGACCCAAGCCGTACATTTACGCCTCCAGGGCATTCATATAGCCTTGCTCGAATTGCCGTAAAAACTGCAAAACCAAGCCTCATTAAAGCCGCACAGACTTATGCAATGGTTGGCATGTCGATAGCAGATGCGTTTACAAATTGTTGGAAAGCGAAATATACCTATAATGCAGAGCGTCCTTCAACGTTTATCAGAACCTACATTGATGGCTCATGGTTATCGTTTTGGCCAGAGCCTCCGTTTCCTGCGTTTTATTCAGGCCACTCGGTGCAATCGGCTGCTTCGGCAACTGTTCTTACAAGGCTTTATGGCAATGAGTTTAAATATACTGATGATTCACATGAAGGTCGTGGACAAGACCCACTCACCTTTATTTTTTATAAAAATCGTTCATATAATTCGTTTTGGGAAGCTGCCGAAGAATCGGCTTATTCGAGATTTTTGGGAGGAATTCACTGCCGCAGCGATAATGATACTGGTCTGGCCGAAGGCCGTAAAATAGGCCAAAATATCAATAA
>NZ_JBMLRC010000251.1:12141-17075 GCF_049241225.1 Emticicia sp. | reverse complement strand
TGAATGCTGAGTTCTGAGTTGAGAGCGTTTTTTTACTCAGAACTCAGCACTTTAAACTCAAAACTTTTTAGCTCATTGCTAAATAAACACCATTTGTCCAGCCGAAACCATCTTGGTTGGGGTATTCTCCGCCACCTGCCGAAAGTCCATCATCTACTACATTATATTTTTCGGTCATTTTTCCTGTTTGTTCATAAACTCTTTGGTTGAGTTCCAGCCAATTATGGCGAATTTTATTAGCCAAATCATCAAAATTATAATTCAAAAGGCCTTTGTAGGCAATCCATTGTAATGGAGCCCAACCGTTTGGCGAATCCCATTGTTGACCAGTTTGGGCAATGGTTGTAAGCAAACCGCCACTTTTCAAAAACTTGGCTTCGAGGAGTTCGGCAATTTTTTGTGCTTGACTCGGCTCGGCAATTTTGAAATAAAGTGGGAAAACCGCTGCCAATGTCAAATGACTCTTGAGTTTATTTTCTACGAAATCATAATCGAAATAGCATCCTTCGGTTTCATTCCAAAGGTAGTGTTGAGTCGCTACTTTACGATTTTGAGCTAATTGTTGGTATCTATAGGCCTCATCGTTATCATCGAGTAGTGAGTAGGTAGCCGAAAGCGTATCTTCTAAATGATAAAGTAAGCAATTTAAATCAATCGGAATAATATCGGTTGTATGAATACTGGCAAATGAATCGGTTTCTTTAAACCATCGACTACTAAAATCCCAACCCGATTCGGCAGCTGCTCTTAGGTGGCGAAACAAAACGCTCGCCTCCTGTGTAGATTGATGCGAAAGTTCGACATCTTCTTTGTAAGATTCTGGTCGAGGCGTATTGTTTTCATCCCAAAAACGATTCAGAATAGCTCCGTTTGGCATAAGCACTACTCTATGTAAGGCTTTGTTTTCTGAACTAAGTTCTTCGCTTCCTCGCATCCAAAAATCATACTCCTTCTTTAAATATGGTAGATGTTTCACCAACATTCCTAAGCCTTTTTCTTCGCTCAGTAATTTTACCATCAACGAATAAAATGGTGGCTGCGAACGCCCCACATAATAGCTGCGATTGCCGTTTGGAATATGTCCGATTTTATCAATTAAGTAAGAAAAATTATCTACCATCGATTCAATCATGTCGATTTTGCCAGAGGCACGCAGGCCGAGCATCGTGAAATAGCTATCCCAATAATAAACTTCGCCAAAACGCCCACCTGGCACAATATAGGGTTTGGGCAATGGAATCAACGAACTATTTTCTTGTTCGGGTTCACGAGTCAGTACTGCCCAGAGTGTTTGTAGATGCTCGTCTATCGAATGATTCTTATCGCTTTCGTAAGCTGCCGTGCGGTTGATGGGCAATTCAAAGTATTTTAATACAAAAGCCTTTAAATCAAAGCCTTCGGCGTCTTTTTCTTTCAAAAACGCTTCATTGATGGCATCTAAAGAATCTTTTGCGATACAATCAGGGAAAGTTTTATTATCTGGAAAGATACTTTCGGTTTGAACTCGCTCAAACAAAAGCCCTAATTCAAAGATATTTTTAATCGAATTTGTCATGTAAATAATAGGAACTCGAAACTTAAAAAATTAATGTCCAGCCGTGTTTGTAAAAGAAATTTCAGCGTTAGATTTCTTTTGTAATGAATTGAGAATGAACAAACAAACCATCAGAATACCCATCGGAATGAGTGAAAGATAAAAAGCCGTTTGTCCAGTGAAAGCATCGAAAACATGACCCGTGATAATAGACCCCGTTGTGCCACCCAAAGCCGAAAAAACAACAATCAGACCCGACATTGGGCTGTGTAGATGCTTGGGCAAGGAGCTAAGAATAACAGAATTGATGGTCGGATAGATAGGGGCTAAAAAAATACCCATAATCGGAAAAACGTATGCCACAATCGGAGCGTTTGTCCAGTTAGTGTCGGGAGATGCCACGATGCCTTGCGTGAGTGGCAAAGTCAATAAAACCAACGAGGCACAGATAGCCAAGCAAACCGATAAAACCAAAATCCAGCTAAAGCGACGAAGAATAACTCCCGACGCAAAACGGCCAATGGCAAATGCTCCCGCCAAAATTGCTCCCGCTTGAATACCCATGCTGGCAGGCACTTTCAGGATGTCTTTGTAGAAGGTCGGGGTCCAAGTCTGGAAACTTTGTTCGATAAGTACAAATAAAAATATGCTGATAATGAAAACTATCACCAATGGTAAAATAATGAGGCGAATCATTGCTAAGAAATCATTACTGAGCGAAGAACCTTCGATTTTTGCATCAGATTCATCTAATTTGGCCGATAGCAATAACAAAAATGCAATGGACGATAAGCCTCCTAAAATCCAGTAAACACTGAGCCACGTTTCAGATTTAGGGTTATTGTTGTCGATAAATAAGCTAAATAAAATGTTTCCTAATAAAACCCCAATCATAAAAGTACCTTCGAGCAAGCCCATAAAACTTGAGTGTTCTTTGATGTCTTCTGTGATAAGCCCGATAGTAGCAAAGACCGAAATCTTGATAAGTGCAAACGAGATTCCGACCACTAAGAAAAGCAATTTGAAATGCCAAAAACCACTGGCGTAGGGAATCGTGAACGAAATAATACTAACCAATGCCAAAGCTACAAGCATGGCTTTTTTATAGCCGATTTTGGGCAAAAATGATGCGAGCAAAAATGAGCAGACGGCAATGGGCAGGTCTTTGAAACCCTCCAAAACCGATGCGTCAGATTTTGTTACGTCAAAATTCCTTTGAACTTGCAAAATCACCGCACCGACACTATTGAGCAGGATTGCAAACACAAAATAGTTGAGATACAGTGAAAGTTTGATTTTCCAGTTTTGCATAGAAGATAGAATTTTATGAGGTTGATAGTTTGAGGGTAAGAATAGGCAGTATTATCTAAAAAAAAGCGAGCAGAAGCTCGCTTTTTATAAATCCATCATAGGTTTCCTTAATCAAAAATTATAAACTACTTTTTAATAGAAGTTTACAATACAAATTTCGGTTTTTTAACTAACAAAAAATATAGGTCTATTAATGATTTTTAAAACTGTATTATTATTTTTATGGAAAATTTAATAATTCTAATATTAATAGAGTGAAAACACCTTTTGAGCAAATTCAAAATGACGAAGGAAGTTCGTTCAGATTTTTACATCAGAAAGTACTCGCCCAGCAATTTCCGTGGAATTATCATTATCATCCAGAGTTTGAGTTGGTATTGGTTTTTGCTGGTACGGGCCGCCGCCATGTTGGCAATCATCTGAGCTACTACGACGATGGCGATTTAGTATTGATCGGCTCGAATCTCCCACATGCTGGTTTTGGCTATGATGCCTTGGGCGAACACGAAGAAATCGTGGTTCAGTTTAGAGATGATTTTTTAGGCGAAAGCTTTTTTGATAAACCCGAAATGATAAACATCAAAAAACTATTTGAACGCTCGCAGCAAGGGATTCAATTTTACGGCCAAACTTACCAAGAAGTAGCAGAAGCATTAAAAAAACTAATCGATTTATCGCAATTCGAGCGATTGATGGGTTTGTTGAATATTTTTCAAATATTGGCTGGTTCGCAGGAATATAATTTGCTCAATTCGATAGATACACGATATGATTTCAATCAAAAAGACCAAATGCGGCTCAAACGGGTGTATGAATATGTAGAGAAAACTTACCAGCACCCAATTAATATCCGAGAAGTTGCCGACATTGCTAACCTAACCGTGCCATCATTCTGTAATTATTTCAAGAAGGTTGTCAATCAGACTTTCACTGACTTTATGAATGAGTACAGAATCAATAAAGCCTGTCAGTTATTGATGACCGAAAGAAGTGTTGCCGATGTATGTTTTGAATGTGGATTCACGAATAACTCGTATTTCAGTAAAGTTTTTAAAGAAATAAAAGGCAAAAGTCCGTTGGAGTTTAAGAAGTTGGCTTTGAGGAAAAGTTGAATTATTCACTAACAAAAACTTCCTCAAAAGCTAATTCAAAACCATCTAAAAGTTTGGATTTAGCAATACCTTGTTCTTCAACCGCTGAAAAAATACTGTATTTGTTATTTTCTAAAGCATAAACAATGATAGTTTCATTCAGTGGGTCAATCAACCAATATTCTTTCACGCCAAAATTCTCATAGTCATTCTTTTTTTCAATATAATCTCTCACCACTGAGCCTTTTGAAACGACTTCTACAACCAAATCGGGCGAGCCTGAAATATTTCTTCGTCCGATAATTTGCTTATTTTCTTTAGCAACAAAAATCACATCTGGTTCGCACACATTTCCTTTATCAAAAACAACATCTAAAGGTGAAATAAAAACTTCTCCAAGTTGATTTTGGAAAGTAAATTGAAATAAGAGTCGGTAAATTAAACCAACGATTTGTTGGTGTTCGATAGTTGGTGCGGGCATATCAATTAAATTAAAATTACGGATTTCATACCTCGACTCTGAAGGTAACTCTTGCAAAAGTCGCTCGTATGTCCATTTTTCACTACTAATTGGCTTTACCATGGTCATTGATTTTTTGCTAAGTTATGAAAAAACTAAAATAATTGTTCTCTGATTTTAGAGATTTTTATCATACCGTAGGCTCTTTAATAGCCAACTGTCCACAAGCTGCGTCAATATCTTTTCCACGACTGCGGCGAACGTTTACAATCACACCTTTATCTTCCAAAAATTTGGCAAATTTGCTTAGTTTATCTTCGGTAGTGTTTACGTAGTCGGCCTCGGCAATTGGGTTATATTCAATGATATTTACCTTAGCGGGTACTTTTTTCGTAAATTCCCAAAGCTCTTTGGCATCTTGTAGCGAATCATTGAAGTCATTGAATACGATGTACTCAAACGTAATTCTGTTGCCTGTTTTTTTGTAGAAATAATTGAGTGCCGTAGCCAAATTTTGCAACGAATTACTCTCATTAAT
>NZ_JBMLRC010000251.1:0-12041 GCF_049241225.1 Emticicia sp. | reverse complement strand
ACTTGGTCGTAGATTTCGGCACCGTCAAGGTTTCGTTTACGTGCCATATAGCCAGTTGCACAAAACTTACACGTGAGCGAGCAACCCACCTGCGACGACACACAGGCAGTCATACGGTCGTCGGCAGGAATCAAAACGCCCTCAACCAAATTTCCATCAAACAGCTTAAATCCCGATTTGATGGTCTTATCATTACTTACTTGTTTTTTATGCACCGAAACCGCCCGAATCTCGAAATTCTCCTTCAATAATTCACGCGTTTTTAATGATAGGTTTGTCATATCATCAAAACTCCACGCCGACTTTTTCCAAAGCCATTCCGAAATTTGTTTTGCTCTGAAGCCTTGTTCGCCGTTGGCTGTGAGCCATGTCTTTATTTGCTCGGTCGAAAGCTTTCTTATGTCTTGTTTGCTCATACTGCCTATTTCTCAGCATCAACGTCGGCAGGGTTCAAAACCCTGCCGACGTTAATTTTCGTAAAAGATTTTTTTTATCTCGCAAAGTTCCGAAATATTCGTTGGTTTTGCCAAGAATAAACGTTTTATCATTCAAAAACCTTATTTTTGTTTCTGGTGAAAAATCACCTAACCTAAATTTATAAAACTGCGAACAGAATGTTCGCTTCACAAAAGATGAAAAGATTTGAAAATAAAGTTGTCTGGATTACGGGAGCATCGTCGGGTATTGGCGAGGCAACTGCTTATGCGTTTGCCAAAGAAGGAGCAAAATTGATACTCTCGGCTCGTAGAGAAGAAGAATTGTTGAGAGTAAAAAAGGCTACTGGCCTCCCCGAAGCTGATGTATTTGTATTGCCGATTGATGTAGAGAAAGCCGAAGAAATTGAGCCAAAAGCCCAGCAAGCAATTAAGCATTTCGGGCGAATTGATGTGTTATTTAATAATGCGGGTATTTCGCAACGCAGCTCGGTAGAAGAAACCGAAATGGCTGTTTATCAGAAAATAATGAATCTCAACTTTTTTGGAGTGGTGGCTCTGACAAAGGCTGTTTTGCCAACGATGAGAAAACAAAAAAGTGGACATATTGCCGTTACGAGTAGTTTGTCGGGGAAACTCGCCACACCGATGCGTTCGGGATACTGTGCCTCAAAGCACGCCTTGCACGGTTTTTTTGATGCCCTCCGTGCCGAAGTTTATGATGACAATATCGGTGTGAGCCTGATTTGCCCTGGGTATATCCGAACCAATATTTCGCTCAATGCCGTTGCTGCCGATGGCAGTAAATTTGGTAAAATGGATGAAAATCAGGCCAATGGAATGGCAGCCGAAGAGTGTGCCAGCCGAATTCTTGATGCCATACATAAAAATAAAGATGAAGTTTATATGGGCGGAAAAGAAGTTTTAGGGGTTTATTTGAAAAGATTCTTTCCGAAATTATTGGCGAAAATTGTGCGTGGGCAGATACCTAAGTAAATATTAAAATAGGAGGGAAGTTTTGATTTTGCCATTGGGCCTAAGGGTAGTTTCACAAAGAACATTTTTAGTTTGATGTGAAACTTTATTTTTATAAATAGTCCTGCCTCAAGGAATTTTATAAACAAGATTTTTCAAAACGCATTAAAAATATTTATCATATTAATTAAAATTATTTATTAAATTTTTTTGAATAAATAATTGTCTATAAAGTAATGATAATCAGTTTGTTATTTAGTAAAAGTAGAATGTTTGACATATCTCACAAACCTTGATTTTGGTCATAGTTTTTAAAAACTTCATCGCTTTTCTTTGCAAAATATTGTTTTTGTCTATAACTTTAGTTTGCAATAGATAAGTATTGCAAAATATTCTAAACTAAAAACTAACAACAAACTGTATGAGGAAACTTCTACTCGCCAGCATAATGCTGGTGTGGGCAAGCTTTGCTTTTGCTCAAGAAAAAACAGTATCAGGGAAGGTAACTTCTTCTGAGGACGGCTCTCCACTTCCGGGTGTGAGTATCTTAATTAAAGGTTCTACTAAAGGTGCAACAACTGACGGTAATGGTATCTACAAAATCTCCGCTCCCGCCAACGCAACACTAAGCTTTAGCTTTATTGGTTTTGAAACAACTATCGAGAACATCGGAAATCGAACAATTATTGATGTGCAGATGAAGTCAGATGTGGCTTTACTTAACGAAGTAGCTGTAACTGCACTCGGTATCTCGCGTGAGAAAAGGTCTTTGAATTACACCGTTCAAGAATTAAAATCAGATAAACTTACAGTTGCTCGTGATGCCAACGTGGGAAATGCTCTGGCTGGAAAGATTGCGGGTGTTCAAGTACTGGGTCAGTCAGGTGCTAAATTTGGCTCACCAAACATTCGTATTCGTGGTATTAACTCTCTTACTGGTGGCGATCCGTTATATGTTGTCGATGGAACACCTGTAGCGAGTATCGCTGATGTAAATATGGATGACGTTGACAACCTAACAGTATTGAAAGGTCCATCGGCGTCAGCACTTTATGGTAATCGTGGTTCGGCTGGTGTTATCGTAATTACTACAAAGAGAGCAAAAGCTGGCGAAACTACATTTAGTGTTAATCATAGCACTACGATGGACAGAGTAGCGTTATTACCAGAGTATCAGAATGAGTACGGTGGTGGTTATTCACAAGAGTGGGAAACGTTTACTTATAACCCTGCAATTGACCCCGTAGAGTGGAAGGCATTTAATGGTCAAAAAATCTTAGATTATTCTGCTGATGAAAGCTGGGGACCAAAATTAGATGGAACATTACACCGTTCGGCTTTTTCGTGGCAGCAAGGCCCAGAATTTGGGCAATTGACTCCATTTTCGCCAAATCCTAACAACGTTAGAGATTTTTTCGAAACACCAATTAGTAATAATACAAACTTTGCCTTTGCTAAAGGCGGAGATAATTATCAATCTCGTATTTCTTATACACACATTGATAATAAGGGTATTGTGCCAAATAGTAGCCAAAAAAGAGATTTCGTAAGTGCTAAGAATACCTATAACTTTACCAGCAAATTTTCTGCTACCTTAGATGTAACTTACTCGGCAACTCGTGCCAGAAATGTTCCTGCCGATAATTATGGCTCGTCAGGTGGTACTTCTGCAAGTGGTTTCGTAGGAGCAAGTCCAAACGCAACGGTTTCAGGATATAACCAAACCATAGGTTCATTCAATCAATGGTTTCAACGTCAATTGAGTATTGAAGACCTAAAAAACTACAAAAATCCAGATGGTACTTACAGAAGCTGGAATATTGGTGGTCCGCGTGATCCTAAACCAAAATACTGGGATAGCCCGTATACTCAAATGTATGAAAGTACAAACCTTAATAACAATGACCGCATTTATGGAAGTTTAGGTTTATCTTACAAAATTACTGATTACTTGACGGCTTCAGTTGCTTCTCGTAGAGATTGGAGAAGTTATTATGGAGAAGGCCGTATTGCTTATGGAACATTAAATGCAGGTGGCTTAGGGGCTTATGCTAACTACGGAACTACGAGTTTTGAAAACAACCATGAAGCATTATTGGCGTTTAATAAAAACTTTAGTAAATTTTCGGTTGTAGCCAACGCTGGAGGTAATATTCGTTATTCAAATGCTGGTGTTTATACTCAATCTACTGTTGGTGGACTTACAACTCCGGGTTTCTATAACATTGCCGCTTCAAAAGATCGCCCTTCGGTACAGTCATTAAAATATGAACGCCGTGTAAATAGTATTTACGGGAACGTAAGCGTTGGTTATAATAACATTGCGTTTATCGAAGGAACAATTCGTAACGACTGGTCGTCAACATTACCAAAGGCGAATAACTCATACTTGTACCCTTCGATTGGTGGTAGCTTTATATTATCTGAAATACTTCCAAAAAATAATGTTTTAACATTCGCAAAAGTAAGAGGTAGTTTTGCTCAAGTTGGTACGGATGTAGGTCCTTATGCAATTGGTCTTACTTATGGAACCGGAAACCCTTTTGGGTCGAACCCTACTCAATATCTGCCAACTCAATTACCAAACCAAGATTTGAAACCAGGTCTTTCGTCGGCGTATGAAGGTGGTATCGATTTGAAATTCTTCAATAATCGTGTAGGCGTAGAGTTTACGGCTTATCGTAATAATAATAAAGATCAAATTATCGGATTGTCAGTGCCGGCAACTAGTGGTTATTCATCAGCTTTGATTAATGCAGGTTTAATTCAAACACAAGGTTTTGAAATCCACATTGGTGCAACTCCAATCAAATCGACTAATTTAACTTGGGATGTTGACTTGAACTTCGACCGTAATACTTCAAAAGTTGTTGAATTGGCCGATGGATTGAGTAACTATCAATTAGGTGGTCCAACTTGGAGAACACTCACCGTAAATGCTCGTGTTGGTGAACAATGGGGCCTTTTGGTTGGTAGAGGTTTTAAAGTAAACGATAAAGGTGAGAAATTAATCGGAGCAGACGGTCATTACATTCCACAAGATAATAAAGTGTTAGGTTCGGTATTACCTAAGTTTAAAGGTGGTTTGATGAATACCCTCACTTACAAAAACTTCTCGTTCCGTGCTAACATCGACTTCGTTGTAGGAGGTAAATTCTTCTCTACTACAAAAATGTTTAATGCTTACGCTGGTTTAGCTGCCGAAACTGCTGGTTTGAACGAACTTGGCAAACCTAAGCGTGACCCAGTTTCTGATGGGGGTGGTATCTTATTACCAGGTGTAACCGAAGATGGCAAACCAAATACTGTACGTGTAGAAACACAAGAGTTTTACGAAGATAAAATGTTTGCATTTAACGAAAAATGGCTTTATGACCAAACCTACGTAAAACTAAGAGAAGTAGCATTGGGTTATAATATCCCTAAAACAATTATGGGTGGTAAGTTATTCAAATCGGCCAAGGTAGCATTTATCGTACGTAATCCTATATTGATATATAGTGCAGCTGGTGGTGGAATTGATATTTCAGAAGCTGAAGTTTATTGGACAGAAGGTGGGCAATTACCTCCAGTACGCTCGTTTGGTATTAACCTAAATTTAGGATTCTAATTTATCTCACTCCTTTTATTAAACGAACATTAGTATGAAAAAAATATCAATATATAAAACATTAGCATTCGCAGCAGTATTGGGTATTTCGACCACTGCCTGTGAGCCTGGCGATTTTGGTGATATGAATATCAGCCCAAATAGCCCTTCTACCCCAAATACTGCGGGTTTCTTAACTGGAGCGTTGCGTAACGTAGGAGCAATGACGACTGACATCGTACCGGCTCTTTATACACAACAATTCGGAGACGTAACATACATTGAAGAGTCTCGTTATAAAACTATCAATTTTAGTTATAACGGTTTTTATACTGGCCCTTTAGTAGCATATCAGAATATCATTAATTTGAATACAGATCCTGAAACAAAAGTCACTGCTGCTGCTAATGGTTCGAACAATAATCAAATAGCGATTGCTCGTATTGCAAAGGCTTATACTTATCTTTGGATTACGGACCGTTGGGGTGATATTCCTTATTCAGAGGCTTTGAAAGGTAAGGCTGATTTTAGCCCTGCTTTTGATTCTCAACAAGCTGTTTACAACGATTTATTTAAGGAATTGAAAGAGGCACAAGCTCAGTTTGATGGTGGAAAAACTGTAGTTGGTGATATCCTTTTTAGCGGAAATGCCACTCGTTGGAAAAAGTTTGCTAACTCTTTGCGTTTGGTAATGGCCCTTCGTTTATCAAAAGTTGACCCAGCGAAAGGAAAAGCAGAATTTTTGGCTGCAATGGCCGATGGCCCACTTACATCAAATGCTGATAATGTGAGATACACTTATTTGGCTGAGGCAAATAATGAGCATCCTTTGTATAATAACTATATCACATCTAATCGTAAAGATTACGCTGTAAGTGATGTGATGGTGAACTATTTACTTAAAACTAACGACCCACGTATTGCGGCAATTGCTGATAAAAACATTAATCAGAAATATGCAGGCGTACCATATGGTGTATTCCCAGCAGCATCAAAAGCACAAGATGTATCGTTGGCAGCTACTACAATGCGTCAACAAAATTCGGCTGCAAACGTGCTTACTTATGCTCAAGTGTTGTTTTCACAAGCTGAAGCAGCCAAATTAGGTTGGATTTCAGGAGATGCCAAAGCTCTCTATGAAGCAGCTATTACAGCCTCAATGCAACAATGGTTAGGAACTGCTGCAACACCAGCCGCTATAGCTGATTTCTTGAAACAAGATGGCGTTGCGTATAAAGATGCTACCGCGTTAGAGCAAATTGCTACGCAAAAATGGGTTGCGTTGTTCTACCAAGGTAATGAAGCATGGGCAGAATGGCGTCGTACAGGCTTCCCTAAATTAACACCAGCTTCAAAGCCATTGAATGCAAGTGGACAGATTCCTCGTCGTATGGCTTATGTAGCAACCGAAGGAACTTTGAATAAAATTAATTATGAAAAAGTTGTTTCAACCCAAGGGCCTGATACACAAGATACACGTGTGTGGTGGGATAAAAAATAATTAATGCAAGCAATATTTCAAAAGGGGAGGGGTCTTTCGAGATAGCAAACGTCCAGTACGTTTCTTCTACCCTAATACAGAATCAGGTGCAAACCAAGCAAATGTAACGGCTCAAGGTAATATTGATGCTTTTGCTACAAGATTATTCTGGGATATTGACTAAGATTTCTAATCAATATTTTAGGTCAAAAGAGGTTGCTGTAATGGCAACCTCTTTTGCTTTTAATCAGGACAAAATCTTGTTTGTAGCCACATCTGAGCAAGTTTTTCGATTGGAATAATCGGTCACTACCAAATATAATTTGACATTTTTTAGAAATTAGAAAACAATTATCTTCTTTAGATTGTTTTTAAATTATTTGCGAAATTAAATGTTATGACATTATTTTTGTATTCAATTATTTCAAATTTAACAATTAACAAACTAAACTAACTAATGATGATGAGGAAAAATCTACTTAGCCTCCTTTTTGCAGTTATTATTTGTGTGCAGGCATTTGCACAAGATAAAACTGTATCGGGTAAGGTTACATCTGCAGATGATGGCACTCCACTTCCGGGAGTGAGTGTATCAGTAAAAGGCACAAGCAGAGGTACTACAACTGATGCTTCAGGTGTTTACAAAATTTCAGTTTCTGGTAATGCTACGCTAATATTTAGCTTTATCGGTTTTACTTCACAACAAGTAGCGGTAAGTAATCGCACAATTGTTGATGTACAATTAGCCTCAGATGCTCAAGAACTTTCAGAAGCGGTTGTGGTAGGTTATGGTACACAATCTCGTAGAACTTTAACTGGTTCACAATCATCCGTGAAAGGTTCTGAAATTGCAACAATGCCAACAAACTCATTTGACAAAGCTCTACAAGGTCGTGCTGCTGGTGTACAAATCTTAGGTGCGAACGGTACCCCAGGTGGTGCTGCACAAGTGCGTGTTCGTGGTGTAGGAACTATCAAAGGTGGCACTGACCCACTTTATGTAGTAGATGGTGTGCAGATTAACTCAAATAGTGGTTCGGCAGCCTTTACAAGTTCAAACCCCTTGAACTATTTAAATCCAAATGATATCGAATCAATCGAGGTATTGAAAGATGCGGCTTCTGCTGCTATCTATGGTGCTGCGGCCGCCAATGGTGTAGTTTTGATTAATACCAAAAAAGGTAAGTCTGGTGCAACAAAAGTTAGCTTTGATTATTTTACGGGTATAGTTGAGCCAACTCAGTATTTGGATGTATTAAATACACAAGAATGGATTGCTGTAAGAAATGAGGCTATAATCAACCAGAGCCCAACAACCGAGCCAGGTGCTGCTATGCGTACTACGCTCGGAGCGATTCGTCTCGACCCTGCCTTGACTACTGACCAAGTAGCTGCCCTTCCAACTTACGATTGGCAAAGAGAGTCTTACGTATCGGGTAGAACTAATAACTATAGCATTAGCTTGAATGGTGGAAGTGAGAAATCAACTTTCTATCTTTCAGGAAGCTACAACGGTACTGATGCAAACGTGCGTAATGTAGATTACAAGGGTGGTAATATTAATGCAAAGATTAGTAATAAGGTTACCTCTCGCTTAACGGTTGATAACTCAATCAACTTGAGTTCATTTGTGCAACGTGGTCAGTTTGGTGGCCCTGGTGGTGGTAGTTTCTTAGGTTCACCAACATTCTCTGCACCGTTGATTTTACCTCACAATCAAATCTTTAAAGATGATGGCACCTATTTTGGTACACCAGCAGAAGGTGGTATTGCAGGTATTTTGAATCAAAACGTATTGATGGTAAGTGATTTGAATAAAATTGAATCTCGTGTGAATCAAGCAATTGCTTCAACGGTTCTTACTTATAAAATCATGAAAGGCTTATCTTTCCGCCCTTCAGCAAGTATCGATTATCGTTTTATCAAAGGTTTCAACTTCCAAGACCCACGTACAGCTGATGCCTTCAACGTAAGAGGTAGAATTCAAAACCAAAATACTGAAAATATCAACTTTATTTTGAATGCCGTTGTAAACTACGACAAGCAGATCAATACAGTTCATAATATCAGTGCATTGGCAGGGGCAGAATATAGAAGAGACCAATCAGAGAACGTACAACAGTCGGCTGAAGGTATTCCAACACCACAGTTTACAGTAGCAGGTGCAGCTGCCAACCCAATCACAACGTTTGCTTCTTGGACAGCATTCAAAAAAGCGGGTGTTTTTGGTCGTGTAAGTTATGACTATGCGGGTAAATATTTATTAGGTTTAACTGCTCGTTATGATGGTTCTTCACGTTTTGGTGCGAATAACCTTTGGGGTTTCTTCCCAGGAATTTCGGCAGGTTGGGACCTTTCTCAAGAAGCATTCTTGAAAAACAACGCGTACGTAAATCAATTGAAGTTACGTGCAAGTTATGGTTCGTTGGGTGCTGACCAAATCGGTAACTTTGATTCAAGAGGCCTTTTCGGTGGTGGTTTCAACTACGGAGGTGTGAGTGGTATTGCTCCAACTCAATTAGCTAACCCGAACTTACGTTGGGAACAAAACGTAACAACTAACTTTGCGGTTGATTATGGTTTATTTAATAACCGTGTACAAGGTTCGGTAGAATATTTCATCCGTACTTCAAAAGATCTTATCCTGGATCGTCCGGTAACTTGGTTGAGTGGATATAGCACAATTTCTGAAAACGTTGGTGAATTAGAAAACAGAGGTTTTGAGTTTGATATTAAAACTGTAAACGTTGATAAATCAGCTAATAACAGAGGTTTCAAATGGACTACTTCATTCAACTTTACACAAATTGATAATAAAGTAACGAAACTTTATGATACCTTGACGACACTTCCAGGTCGTGCAGTTGATGGCTGGATTAAGATTGGATACCCTGTTAACTCAATCTATACTGCTGAGTATGCGGGCGTTAACCCAGCTACTGGTCGTGCAATGTGGTATGATAACAACGGAAATATTATTTACCGTTTAGCAGGTAATCCAGATTCATATTCAAAAATTATTGGTAGCCAAATTCCAAGATACTATGGTGGACTCACAAATACATTCTCTTTCAAAGGTTTTGATTTAGAAGTATTCTTCAATTATGAGTTTGGACGTACAGTGTTCAATAATCAATCGGCATTTATGGCTGAAAATGGTGGACGTTTATTCAATACGCTTCGTTCAATCTACGAAAACCGCTGGACAACCCCAGGACAAATCACAACTGTGCCACGTCCATTTAATGGTAATGCCGAAGTATTAGGTTCGGGTATTACGGCAGGTTCGAGATTCTACGAAGATGCTTCTTTCGTTCGTGTGAAAACATTAACATTTGGATATAACTTCTCTCGTGATTTATTGAAGAAAGTGAAAATTGATAGAGCAAGATTGTATGTACAAGGCTACAACCTTTACACATGGAGCAAGTGGACTGGTTTCGACTCTGAGTTTATTAACTTAGGAAGTGGAAACAATGGAGCTATCCCGCAGCCACGTACCATTACTTTTGGTTTACAACTTGGTTTATAATTTCAATAGTATTAAGATATAATTTGATAGAAATATGAAAGGAAAATATTCATTTAAAATAGCAGTCTTAGGCTTAGTGCTGACGTTTGCGTCTTGTACCGATTTACTCGACGTACAGCCACGTGCCTCGATTGATGCAGTAACTGCCCTTACCACGGAAGATGCAATCAATGCCGCCGTTAATGGTATCTACGATAGATTACAATCTACTAACCTTTATGGTAGAGATTTAGTGGCAATTCCTGAGGCTTTGGCCGATAACGGAAGAGCAACCAACAAATCTGGTCGTTTGAATGCCGAATACCAAAACCAAATCAATGCTCATTTTATTCACTGGCAGACATCTTACTTTGCTATCAACCAAGCAAATTTAGTATTAGATGCTCTTCCAAAGGTTGAAAAAATGACGCAAGCAAACAAAGACTTTGTAGAGGCACAAGCGTTGTTTATCAGAGGTTTACTTTACTTTGAGTTGATGCGTGCGTATGCGTATGAGCCAGGAGTAGAAATCAAAGAAGCAAGCAAAGGTGGAGTTCCATTGTTGAAGTCAGGAGTAGCAGATGCTACACAAATTAAATTAGAGGCTCGTGCTTCTATCAATGATGTGTACGAATCAATTTACACTGACCTTACAAACTCAATTGCTAAATTTACAAGTTCTGGTAGAACAGCAACTGCTTCATTTGCCAATAGAACTGCTGCTCAAGCGATATTCTCACGTGTAGCATTGTACCGTGGCGACTATACAAATGCAGCTAAATATGCAACAGATGCTTTGGCAACTGGTAGTGTAGGCCGTTTCCAGACACGTGATACTTATGTAAGTGCTTGGCGTTCGGCTAATCACCCAGAGTCAATCTTCGAGATTCAGTATCAAACTAACGAAAATATTGGTGTGAATACTTCGTTGCAAACTACTTACACTACTTTGATTGCTACGGGTAACCGTACTACAACTGGTGGTTTCGGAGACTTAGTACCTACAAGAGCTTTATTAGATGCTTTTGAGTCGGAGAAAGATGCTGAAGGTAAAACGATTGTTGATGTACGTCGCTCTTTATATGAACTCGGAACAGCGGGTCGTGGTACTGCCGAAATCGAATGTACTAAATTCTTAGGAAGAAGTGGCCAAGTGAACCTTGATAATATTCCAGTTATCAGAGTATCAGAAATGTATCTTAATCGTGCCGAAGCTTTGGCAAGAAGCGGAAACGCTGCTGGTGCTTTAACTGACCTTAACGTGATTCGTACTCGTGCTGGATTACCGGCTGCTACTGGTCTAACAGGGGCTGCTTTAATCACTGAAATCTTGAAGCAACGTCGTTTAGAATTAGCCTTTGAAGGACACCGTTTCTTTGATATGAAACGTCTCGGACTTGACATCGTTAAAGCGGCACCAGTACAGAACTTAAACTTTACTGACTTCCGCGTTTTAGCACCAATTCCAGTTCGTGAAATTCAAGCTAACGCTAACTTAAAACAAAATACTGGATATTAATCTTAAAAATTGATTCTGATATTTTGAAATTTTAGAAATTTTAAACGAAAAATTATATGAAAAAAATATTTGGTATAGCAATGGCATTGGTGACAAGCATCATGATGTCATCATGCTTCAAGGATAACCAACCTGTTTTTGATTCTCTATATTTAGTTGAGTTTCAAGATGCGGTTACTACTGCACCTGCATTAAACAAAACATTTCCTATTCAAGCAGTAGCAAACGGTGCTGGTTCGTTGACAAGGAGAATAAATTTAGTGGGTCGTCAGCGTGAAACAGAAGAGTCAATCAAATTTTCGGTTGACCCTGTTGAAACAACTGCTAAAGAAGGCGTACATTACAGCCTTGAAGGTGGAGTAGTGAAGATTCCTGCAAAATCAAGCTTTGGCGATTGCAAAATCAATATCTTGAGAGCCCCTGCTGCTCCTGGCACAAACGTTGTGCTTGTATTGGTATTGGAAGGTAACGGAAGTGATGTAAAACCTAATGAAAATTACAAAAAATTAGGTTTTAGAATTGCTCTGTAATTG
>NZ_JBMLRC010000250.1:0-8793 GCF_049241225.1 Emticicia sp. | reverse complement strand
CTCAAAAAAGCTTGTCAACTCACTGATTTTCAGTCGGCTTTGATTGATAGTGCGTTTTTTGTTGCCTATTTTGTCATGGCAATTCCAGCAGGTATGGTGATGAAAAAATACGGCTATAAAATTGGTATCATTGCGGGGCTAATCACTTTTGCGATTGGTGCATTCTTGTTTGTTCCTGCGGCCAATACTCGTGTTTTTGCGTTTTTCTTGACAGCCCTTTTCGTGATTGCATCGGGTTTGACATTTTTGGAAACAGCTGCAAATCCATACATGACCGTACTTGGCGAACCCGAAGGTGCAACTCAACGCCTCAATTTTGCCCAGTCTTTCAATGGTTTGGCGGCGTCAATCGCTCCGAAAATAGGCGGTATGTTCATTTTGTCGGGCGTGACGCTTTCTGATACCGAAATTGCTCGAATGTCAGTTGAGCAACTCAATGCTTATTTAGATAATGAAGCTTCGGCAGTAAAAATGCCTTATATCGTTATTGGTGTGATTGTGTTGGTTGTGGCGGCTATTTTGTATAAAACCAATTTACCAGAAGTTACCGAAGATGCTCACGAAATAAATATGTCGGGTGGTTCGCAGTCTATTTGGCGACACAGCCACCTCACTTGGGGAGTAATTGCTCAATTTTTTTATGTAGGAGCTCAAGTGTGTGTATCGAGTTTTTTCATTCGCTATCTTTATCAAACTGCCAAAATTGACGAAAAATCTGCGGCTGATTATTTGGCCATTGCATTGCTGGGCTTTATGATTGGGCGTTTTGTGGGTACTTTCTTGATGCGTTTTATTAGTCCGAATCGACTTTTGGCTATTTATTCGGCACTTTGTATTGTGTTGTTGACAATCATCGTACTGAATGGCGGAATGATGTCGGTTTATGGTTTGATTGGCGTAGAGTTCTTTATGTCGATTATGTTTCCGACCATTTTTTCATTGAGCGTACAATCGTTGGGTGAAGAAACAAAGCTGGGGTCGTCGTTGGTGATTATGGCGATTGTGGGTGGTGCAATTTTCCCTTTAATCATGGGCCGTGTTTCTGACGTGAGTAATATTCAAACGGCCTACGTGGTGCCATTAGCGTGCTTTGTGGTTGTATTATACTTTGGTTTACGAGGATATAAAGTGAAGGTGTAAGATTATTTTACCACGGAGGCACGGATTACACGAATTAGCACAGGACGATTCTGTGAAAATCTATGTAATCTGTGCCTCCGTGGTAAATTAAAATCATTCTTCTGATTTATTCTTCAAACTCATCAACAACGAATAAGCCCCTTTTACTACAAAAGTCTGATTATTAAGGTTTTCTGTTTTGATGATTTCGGTTAAACCTTTTTCAGTATTTCCGATTTGTACTTCTACCATCTCAAATTGCGTTTCGGATTTCTTCACAAAAACATAGTGTTTATTCTCAAATCTCACGATGGCATCTTCGGGTAAAACATATGCTTTGGCATTATTGATGGCAATTTCGGCATTCATGTAAGTGCCAGGAATGAGGGCTTTATCATAGGCCTCAAAATGGCAATGTACATCAGTGTTTCGTTCTTCACTGAGGCTTTTGCCTATCAATAAAATCTCACACGGATATTTTTTATCGGGATGTGTATTGGTATAGGCCGTTACTTTCTGTCCGATGCTGAGTTTATCTAAATCTTTCTCGAAAATCTTTAAAGCTAAGTGAATGTCACTCGTATTGACTAACTCAAACATTACTTCCGTATTTGAAATATATTTCCCAATATTCACATTTACTTTGCTCACGTAGCCATTGATAGGCGAATAAATATTGATACTTTTTGAAATATTATTTTCGGTGAGTTTATCGGGGTTTATGCCCGCCAATTTGAGTTTTTCGGCCAAAGATTTAACCAAAATTCGCTGGGTTTTTAGTTCCATTTCGGCTTGTTGGAAAACCTTATCGCTGGTTGCTTTGCTTTGATTGAGTTCTTTTTGGCGTTGGAATTCGTTCTCAAGAAAACTGATTTTCGATTGTGTTGTCAAGAAATCTTGTTGAAGTTGAATATATTGTTGGTCTTCGATTACCGCAATACTTTCGCCTTTTCGCACAAACATTCCAGGAATCAAGTGCGTAGATTTTAAATATCCGCCCATGGGTACACTCACCGAAATAAGATTTTGGGGTGGCACATCAATTTTTCCGCTTACTTTCAAAATTGTCGAAAATGTCTTTTGTTCCATCGGGGCAGTTACGATGCCGATGTTTTGAATTTGTTTGGCGGTCAAATTCGCAATCGGCGACTCGATAGCTGTTGAGTCTGAGGCGGTTTCCTCGGTGTTGTCTTTCTTTCCGCAGGCGGTAAGCAGAACCGCAGCTAAGACGATTAGATTTTTATTTATTTTAACTAAATTTTTCATTTTTGAGAGAGTGTTTTTTGTTAGACAAAATATTGTCGTGTGTCCATGAAACGTGATTGAGGAAAGCCGATTGGCGGACAGGACAATCGGGAATATTACAGATACTGCATTGTTTTTGTGGAATACAACCATCAACATGAATAAAAAACTCTACCTTATTATCGAAATGTTGCTTGAAAAGTTCGGTAAGGCGGTCTAAAACCTCATGGGCTTCGTTGACATTGATATAATAAGGCACCGTCAGATGGCAGTCGATATGGTAGAAACCTGCGTAGTCGATTACTCGCATATTATGCACATCAATCCAGTCAGTTTGGCGGTGTTCGTTCAGAATACCCACTATTTGGTCGATAATAGCACCATCGGCCTCATCCATGATTCCAGAAATTGATTTTCTGATGATTTTGTAGCCTGTATAAATAATGATGAAGGCAAAAATGATGGCCGCTACGCTATCTATCCAAGCAAAACCCGTGAGCAAAATCAAACCTACACCGAGTAAAAGCCCTATCGACGAGTACGTATCCGACTGTAAATGTGAGCCACTGGCAATCAGGATAGGGGAGTTTTCTTCACGGCCTTTTTTGATGCAATAATAACCTACCAAATAATTGATAGCACCCGTAAGAGCAACCAACGCCAAACCAAAATCGAGTTGTTTTAGCTCGTGGGGATGAATGAAATTATTGATTCCTTCGTAGATGATGATGAAACCCGCAATCGAAATCAGCACCCCTTCGATGGCCGACGAAAGAAATTCTACTTTGCCGTGGCCGTAGGGATGTTCTTTGTCACGAGGTTTCGACGAAAGAATGATGCTATAAAGCCCAATAAATCCCGCAATCACATTGACGCTGCTTTCGAGGGCGTCGGTCAGAATCGCTACCGACGAAGTGAGCCACCAAGCAATTAACTTGATAACAAATAATGCTATCGAAACAGCCACCAAAATTTGCTGCATCCGAATCGGATTTACTTTTTTTTCTGTCATGATATTTTTTGTTAGTCCATGGTCGATAGAAAACGGTCGATAGTTTTTCTAAAAAAGGTCTTAATCCAAATAAATGTATTCGTCTGTCGACTATCGTCTATTGACCGTGGACTATTTAATAATTTACCAACGAATTTAGCTGTATAATGCTTTCGTTGAGGTTTTTTATGGCTTCCACATAATCGTTCCGAATGCTGGTTGCTTGATTGGTGAGCGTTACCCATTCGAGATAATTGATGCTGCCATTGATGAGTTGTTGCTGAGCCGTGGTATTAATCAAATTAGCATTATTTAGTGCTGTTTTTTCGTAATATTCTACGGTTTTCAGAAACTTATTGTACTCGCCCAAGGCCGTTAGATAAGCGTTATTGAGGCTTTGTAAACCTACTTCGTAGTTGCTTTCGGCCACGAGTTTATTTACTTTTTCGCTATTAATTTTGGCTTTTTGTGCCGTTGCAAAAATCGGAATCCCTACGCCAATTTGCACCGACTGAAATCTGTGCCAACCGTTATAAACAACGTTATCCGCTCCTGTTCCTCTGATACTTCCATTATTATAAAGCAGCGATAAAGTAGGTAAAAGCTTCTTTTTTTCTACATCAATGCTGGCTTCGGCAATTTGCTGCTGTTGGCTGAGGAGTTTTAAACTGGGGTGTTCTTTCAAAACATCAATGCTGGCTTTATTGGCTAATTGCAGTTTATAAGGCCCGCTGATGGGTATCAGATTGGCCGATGTATTTAGAAGATACTGAAAACGTAGTTTGAGCAATTCGATGTCTTCGCCGATTTGGCGTAGTTGAACATTGATTTGCCCGAGTTGATTTTCGGCAGTTACTTTCTCCAAAATATTACTTTCGCCTTTGGCCAAACGGAGTTCGGCACGACTTAAAAACGCAGCGTAAAGGCTATCGGCAAACTGTAAAAGTTGGCGTTTTTGTTGTAAATATACCAAATGATAGTACGCCTGACTTACTTGTTTTTTGAGTTCGTGTTCGGTTGCGGCAATGCTCAAAGTACTGTTTTTCCAAAGTTCGGTATAATAGTTTTTCTGACTTTCATAAACTTTCGGAAAACTAAAACTTTGCCCCAAACTCAGCCTCGAATCCATGTAAACACTATTGATTTGCCCAGCCTCCAGTGCAATCGTGCTGCTAGGAATCATCTTGGCTGTTCCGATGATACTTTTTTGATACTCAGCCCTTATCTTTTCATTTTTGATAGCAAGGTTATTTTTCAAAGCCATATCAATAGCTGCTTCCAAACTTATTGGAGTTTGAGCATTAGCCGATAGCGTAAACGTCAGAAAAAGCAAAATAATAGCAGCTTTTGGTGAAATAACCTTAGTTTTTCCTTCAAATACCATGTATAAAATTGGTAAAACGAAAAGTGTTAAAAACGTAGCAATAAGCAAACCCCCAATCACAACCGTAGCGAGTGGGCGTTGTACTTCTGCTCCTGCACCATTACTCAAAGCCATTGGCAAAAAGCCCAATGATGCCACAAAAGCCGTCATCAAGACGGGGCGAAGTCGTAGGTTTGTTCCTTGCAAAACTACTTTCCGAAGGTCATGTTCACCATCATTTTTTATGCGATTAAACTCCGCAATCAGAACGATACCATTCAAAACCGCTACCCCAAACAAAGCAATAAATCCAACTCCCGCACTGATGCTGAAAGGCAAGCCACGCATAGCCAAAAAGAAAATTCCGCCAATGGCTGAAAGCGGAATGGCCGAATAAATTAGCAAGCCGTGTTTGATTGAATTGAAGGCAAAAAATAGTAATAAAAAAATCAGAATCAACGAAACCGGCACAGCAATCATGAGGCGTTGTTTGGCTGCATTGAGGTTTTCGAATGCTCCGCCGTAGGTTACGTAATAGCCCGTTGGAAACTTTATTTTCTTATCAACTTTATCTTGGAGTTCGTTTACGATTGTCTGAACATCACGACCTCTAACGTTGAAGCCCACCACAATTCTGCGTTTGGCATCTTCACGTTGAATCTGATTTGGGCCATCTTTGATAGCCACATCGGCCAACTGAGAAAGTGGAATTTGTGTGCCATTTGGCGTAGGAACAAGCAAATTCTGAATATCCTCTAAGTTTTTCTTTTGTTCGCCCGCTAATCTTACCACCAAATCGAAGCGTTTTTCGCCTTCAAATACCATTCCTGTGCTTTGTCCTGCCAAAGCCGTATTTACGATTCGGTTCACATCAGAAATGCTAAGGTTATATTGAGCAATCATATTGCGTTTATATTCAATCAATACTTGTGGCATTCCCGAAACCGTTTCTACGTAAAGGTTTTTTGCCCCTTCAACACTACTAATGATTTCGCCCAAATGATGGGCATATTTGGTGAGTGTATCGAGGTCTTCTCCGAAAATTTTACAAACCACGTCTTGTCTCGCACCTGTCATTAATTCATTGAAACGCATCTGAACAGGAAACTGAAAGCCAACCGTTACGCCAGGAACTTCGGCAAGTTCTTTGGTCATTTTTTCGGCCAATTCATCAAAAGTTTCGGCCGATGTCCATTCGCTTTTATCTTTCAGAATCACCATCATGTCGCAGGCTTCCATGGGCATTGGGTCGGTTGGTACTTCACCGCTACCAATTTTGGTCACTACTTTTTCTACTTCAGGAAAACGAGTTTTCAAGATATGAGCAGTCTTTTGTGTGTTTTCGATGGTTGTATTGAGATTGCTTCCCGTAAGCACACGAGTTTCTACGGCAAAATCACCTTCTTCGAGAGCAGGGATAAATTCGCCTCCGAGCGTTGATAATACAAAAAGTGCCAAAACAAAAAGACCAATGGTAGCAGCAAGAACAACTTTCGGAAAACCAAGAATTTTGCTCAAAGCTGATTGATAAGCGTATTCGATGTTCGCCATCAATCTGTCCGAAATATTTGGTTCGTGCTTGGTTTTCTTACTCAAAAATACGGCACTCATCATCGGAATATAGGTCAATGATAAAATAAACGCTCCTAACAATGCAAAAGCTACGGTCTGAGCCATCGGCTTAAACATTTTACCTTCGATGCCTTGTAATGTAAAGATGGGAAGATACACAACCAAGATAATCACTTGTCCGAAAACCGCACTATTCATCATCTTTCCTGCTGATTTTTCGGTAATATCATCCATTTCTCCTTGCGTATATGCCGCCCGACCGTGAGCGTGTTTACCCGCCAGCACGTGCATGACGGCCTCTACGATAATGACAGCCCCATCGACAATCAAACCAAAATCTAATGCTCCGAGACTCATGAGGTTGCCACTAACTCCGAAAAGGTTCATCATGATGATAGCAAAAAGCATTGCCAACGGAATAACCGAAGCAACCAAAATACCCGCTCGGAAATTTCCGAGAAAAAGCACCAACACAAAAATCACAATCAATGCTCCTTCTAAAAGGTTTTTCTCTACTGTTCCGATGGCATTGTTTACCATTTTGGTGCGGTCAAGAAATGGCTCAATGACTACGCCTTCGGGAAGTGTTTTCTGAATCTGAGCGACACGGTCTTTTACATTTTTGATAACCTCGCTACTATTTGCCCCTTTGAGCATCATCACAACAGCTCCTGCCACTTCTCCTTTATCGTTGAAAGTCAAGGCTCCGTATCGGGTTGCATGACCGATTTTTATTTCGGCTACATCTCTGATAAATAGGGGAGTACCACCGCTCAAACTTTTGATAGCAATATTGCCAATGTCTTCTGAGTTTCCGATAAGTCCTTCGCTCCGAATAAACAGAGCCGTTGAGCCTTTTTCGATGTATGCTCCACCCGTATTCTGATTATTGCTTTCGAGAGCCTTGAAAATGTCGTCGATGGTAATGCCATTTGATTGAAGTTTATGAGGGTCGATTTCAACAGAATATTGTTTGAGTTTTCCGCCAAAACTACTCACTTCGGCTACACCTTTTACCCCTAACAGTTGTCGGCGGACAATCCAGTCTTGAATCGTGCGAAGCTCGGTTTCATCGTATTTTGATTCATAACCTTCTTTCGGACGCACAACGTACTGATAAATTTCGCCCAGTCCAGTAGAAACAGGACCGAGTTCGGGTACACCGATGCCCGCAGGAATTTCGGTTTGTACTCTCTGGAGGCGTTCGGCCACTTGCTGCCTTGCCCAATAAATATCGGTTTCGTCATCAAAAACTATGGTCACGAGCGATAAACCAAAGCGAGAAAAACTTCGGATTTCTTGAAGTCCAGAAATATTATTATTGGCTTGCTCAATCGGAAACGTAACGAGCCGTTCGATGTCGGTTGCACCAAACGAGGGAGCAATCGTGATTACCTGTACTTGGTTATTGGTAATATCCGGAACGGCATCAATGGGCAATTTAGTTACTTCATAGCTACCATAGCCAATGAGAGCAATCGTAAAAAGTCCAACGATGAGTTTGTTTCTGATAGCAAACCCAATGATTGAATTTAGCATGTTTTTAATAGAATAAGATAAGCACAACTATCACCCAAATACGACGGGTAAGTTATGGCGTAATTTTATAGAAATATAGCTCGTTGTTGGGTTTTACCAAAAATGAGACAGAACGAGTTTGAAACTCGACGAATGTATGCTAAAAATTAGAATCTTGGCGGTTGCCAAATAGAAGCAAGATATGCCGAAATGATATTGCCAGAAGAAGCAAAAAATATGTTTTTCTTTTCGATGATAATGGTTTTTATCTGCGAAAGTTGAATCGTATGAAAGATACTAATCGGGAATACAAACGAACAACAATGGTCGTGCGATTTGAAAGGCAGTTTGTTGTCAGTAGCAGCATCACCATCGTCTTTGTGTTCGGTTGCGTAGTGATGGTGCAGGAATCCGCCAAACGACATTGAAGGGTCTTTTTGTTGATGCTCAACGAAGTGTGAAAACAGCAAAGGGAGTTTCAACAACTGACTTGCTTCAGTTGCCGAAAATAGGTAAACTATTATCAGAAATTTTGAAATAGATGCTTTCACGATGTAAAGTTAGCAAAAAAGTGCTGAAAACCATGCTTTAGCTCTTTTAAGCCCCTAATTTAGATTGAGTTTAAATCAGCATCTAATCGATTTTGGCTTTGTTATCTTTTACGACCAAGAAAAAATCATTGTCGAGTTCGAGGTAGCCGTATTCATAGACAAAATAATACGTTGCACCTTTTTGGGTTGTTCGTACGCTTGTGATTAGGTTAAAGTCAAAACCACGGTCGAGTAGAGTGCTGCGTGTCGTTTTGCTCTTATCATCATGGCAAAGGTCTTCTAAAATCTTGCGGTTTCGACGGAGAGCGTTGTTTGTGTTTCTGACATAATTATTGGCGTCGGAGTTTACCTTATTATTATAAGCATTGCGGCATAAGTCTGAACAAAACTTTTTGTCCGACCGCCCAATGATGGGTTCTCCGCATTCTAAGCAG
>NZ_JBMLRC010000249.1:0-8884 GCF_049241225.1 Emticicia sp. | reverse complement strand
ACTAGTTATTTGTTGAAAACCAATTTACTGATAACCAATCTATCAGTAACTAATTTCCCAGTAACCAATCACAACTTCCTTACCACAATCAAGCCGTCTCTTATGGGTAATAGAATGTTTTCGGTGCGTGGGTCATCGTGTAATTTTTGGTTGAATGCCCTAATCGAAACTGTGTCTTTGTCTTTTTTACTTGGGTCGGCTACTTTTCCACTCCACAGTACATTATCCGAAATGATATAACCTCCCTGACGGACTTTATCGAATACTAAATCATAGTATTTATCGTAATTGAGCTTGTCGGCATCAATAAAAATCAAATCGAATGTTTGTGTGAGTGTTGGAATGATTTCAAGAGCATTGCCAATTCTGAACTCAATTTTGTCTTTTAGCGGCGATTGATTGAAAAAACTTCTCACGAAATCTTCCAGCTCTTCGTTTACATCAATGGTCAGTAATTTGCCATTTTCTTGTAGCCCTTCGGCCAAGCACAAAGCCGAATATCCAGTGTAAGTTCCAATTTCAAGAATATTCATCGGACGAATCATGTGCGAAAGCATCGAAAGAAAGCGTCCTTGAAAATGACCTGATAACATGCGTGGTTGTAAGACCTTGGCGTGGGTTTCTCGGTTTAATTTGCTGAGAATCTCATTTTCGGTCGAGGTATGAGCCACACAATATTCATCAAGTTCGTCACTAATAAACTCCATTTTATACTACACTGATTGGTTTTTAAGTGATGGTAAAAATTGAATTGATAACATTTTTTTAACCGAGCGTCGGTCGCCACGGAGTTGCCCAGAGTTTAAAAATCACAGAGTTTCACAGAGTTTTTTTATTTATTCATTGTGTAACTCCGTGTTGTACTTTGTGTACCTCTGTGGTAAAATACTATCAATTAAATAGTTCTTTGTACTTAAATAAGCTAAATACCTTTTAATTACAAAATTAGAACATTTTTTAGAAATCCTAACAAATTAGGTTATTTTTTTTGAAATAATCAAATTTATAATAAAAATTATATTTTCAATAAAAAATGAAAATTAATTTTTTGGAATAAAATAAAAAGGAAGCCTTCGCATAAAGCGAAGACTTCCCTGAAACGACTTCCTTGAAAATTCTTATAAATACTTTATACTTTATTTGATTTTGCTCTTAAACTAAAATCTGCTAAAACCAATGCCGCCATCGCTTCGACGATTGGCACGGCACGAGGTAATACACAAGGGTCGTGGCGGCCTTTGCCCGAGACAATTACTTTTTCGCCTTCAGCATTCACACTTTCTTGGTCTTGCATAATGGTAGCTACTGGCTTGAAAGCTACCTTAAAATAAATGTCTTCGCCATTAGAAATACCACCTTGAATACCACCCGAAAGATTGGTTTTGGTGTGAACCTTGCCGTCTTCTCCGATATAAAATTCGTCGTTATGTTCCGAACCGTATAACTCAATGCCTTCGAATCCGCTACCGTATTCAAAACCTTTCACGGCATTTATTCCGAGCATTGCTTTACCGAGTTCGGCATGAAGTTTATCAAAAACAGGTTCTCCCCAACCCACAGGCACACCTTTGATAACACATGTAATGATTCCACCAATCGAATCGCCTTTTTTGCGAGTTTCATCAATGTAATCAAACATTTTTTGAGCCATTTCTTCGTCAGGACAACGCACCGCATTATCATCTGTTTTTGAGAGGTCGAGTTCCCAATATTGCTTGTCGAGCTTTAATTTACCCACCTGCGAAACGTAGGCTTGAATCGTAATATTATTGGTAGAAAGAAGCGTTTTTGCCAATGCCCCCGCAGCTACACGAGCAGCCGTTTCACGAGCCGAACTGCGTCCGCCACCACGATAATCACGGTTACCGTATTTGGCTGTGTAGGTATAGTCAGCGTGCGAAGGACGATATTGGGTAGCAATATGGCTATAATCTTTAGAGCGTTGGTCTTCGTTCGGAATTACCATCGCAATGGGCGTTCCAGTAGTTTTTCCTTCAAAAACCCCCGAAAGAACTTGAAATTCATCAGATTCTTTGCGTTGCGTAGTGATTCTTGACTGACCAGGTTTGCGTCTATCTAACTCGTTTTGAATGAAATTTTCATCGAATTCAACTCCCGCTGGGCATCCATCAACAATTACTCCGATTGCCTTTCCGTGTGATTCTCCGAAAGTCGATATTTTAAAGATTTTTCCGTAAGTGCTACTCATTTATTAAATATATATTTTCAGTTATTTAAACAGCGAAGTGAAACCGCCCGACGTTCGGTTCGCTCCACTTTATTCATTATTAGCTTTTTTCTTTCTTCTCCAATTAAACAGATATAAACTGCCTACTAACATGCAGATTATCAGTAAATTAGATATGTTTTTCAAAACCTCTTGATAATTGGTTTCGGTTCGAGAAGTATCGAGTTTATCTATTCCTGCAAAAATATCATTCGAGGTATCGGTATCTTTATCGGCAATGGTTTTACCTAAAACCTTGATTTTTAGAGCCGATTTAAGTGTATCATAATGCCCTTTTTTTGTATTGAAAAACACCCAAAAGAAATATTTATCGAATTGATATTGGCCCGAATCTTTGGGTAAAATTCGGTATCGGAATAGTTTCTCTCTGCTTATTTGTCCATTTAGTCTATTTTCTTTGATTTCGGGTGGGTAGAAATCAAAAAAGCTATCATTGGTTGGCGAGGTAACATTAACCGTAGAAAAGTTGCCGTCGCCCACAATTTTGAACAAATAGCTAAAACTCTTGCCTGTATTGATTTTGCGAGTTTCGATTTGCTCGACCAAACTAAAATTTCCAGCTGAAACCTTATCTTTGAGCGGATGCTCGGGTAAATCCAAGACCGAAATGGTCTGAGGAATATCTTTAAAAACGATGCTTTCCTTAGTGTTTTTAATGGTCTGAACCATTCTCAACTCAACCGCAGGAATATTAATGGGTTTACTATTGAGCGGAAAATAGTTTGCTTCAAAGAACTGGTAAGAAAGATATTTTTTGCCATTAATGCTTGTCGGAACACCCTTCAAATCTGAAATCAGGATTCGTTGTTCTAAGCAATCAGGAGATTTTATTTTCTTGGCAATGGCATCGACTTGGGCATTCAAATCATCGGCAAAATCCATTTTAATAGTATTGCTTTCGGCCACATAAAAGGCAAGAGAAACTCTGAAACCTTCTCCCACATAAACTTTGTTTTTACTGACATTCATGGCCAAAAAAGCGTTATTTTTAGCTTTTTCTGGCGAAATCGTCTCGTTTTCTTCCTCAGCATTATCGACTGGCGAATTGACTATGATATTAAATGCCTCATTTGTATAGTCTCTATTGTTAACCGTCAGCGTAAAACTCGGAATCTTGAAGTTTCCTTCTTTGGTTGGGGTGTAGGTTTGAGTGATGGTATAGCCAAGCGGATTTTTTGAGAATACTTTTTGTCTGGCTCCTTTTGTAAAGCTCGGAAGCTCGGGAAAGGCACTCATGGCCGATTTATCGGTGTTTCGAATGATAACTTTAATCGTGAAGTTTTCTTCCAGTAAAATATTCTTTTTACCCAATTCGATTCTAACGTCTTCTTGAGCCAAAGCAAAATTGGATACTAAAAAGAGTAAAAAAATATAGAAAATATGTAACTTACGGCCATTCATTTTACAAAAATAACCACTATTCTCTTTGTTTGCTATGATTCGCCAGTTTTTTAAGAAAAAAGCTCATTTACTGTTCATTTTACTATCTACCAATACCATAAATGCTCAATGGATAAAGCAAGTGTCAGGAACAGATGCCTCGTTTCGCTCGATTCATGCCATCAGCAAAAAAGTCGTGTGGGCAGGTGGGAGCAAAGGCACTGTTTTGCGAACAACCAATGCGGGGGCTACGTGGCAGGTTATAAAGGTTAGTGGTGCAGAGAAATTGGACTTTAGGGATATTTATGGCGTAAGCGAAAAAGTGGCTTACATCATGAGTGCGGGTTTGGCTGAAGAAGGAGCAGCGAAGGTTTTCAAAACAAGCGATGGGGGTAATACTTGGAAAGTTATTTTGGAATATAAAGATAAAGGAGCTTTTTTTGATTCGATGGATTTTTGGAATGAAAAAGAAGGGATTTTGATTGGCGACCCAATTGATGATAAACCTTTTATTTTACGTACACTCGATGCTGGAAATACTTGGCAGCGTATCAATAAAGAGAAATTGCCTCCCGTACTCGAAGGCGAAGCATCTTTTGCATCAAGCGGAACTTGCGTGGCGGTTCAGCCCAATGGCAGGGCATGGCTCAACACTCAAAGTAGAATTTTCTTCACATCTGATAAAGGCGAAACTTGGCAGGTTTATCAGACTCCATTCAAAAAAGGACAAACCGCCGGGATTTTTGGTTTGCATTTTTGGAATGAAAATCAAGGAATTGCCGTAGGTGGCGATTATAAAAATGATAAAGAAAAGATTGATAATGTAGCCATTACGCACGATGCGGGAAAAACTTGGGAGTTTTTGCCAACTGCACAACCCGATGGCTTGAAAGAGTCGGGTTGGAGGTTGCCCAACAAAAGTTTGTTATTGGTCGGAACTTCGGGTACGAGCCTACTCGGTGAAGACAGTGGGACGCCACCCGAACCCGAATGGAAAGCCATTGATACAGAATCTTTTCATGCAATTTCGTGCTTCAAAGACGCCTGTTGGGCAATTGGCGGCAAAGGAAACTTAGCAAAATGGGGGAAATAAATTAGTCAATAGTCCACAGTTGACAGTCGATAAAAAACTGTTGACTGTGGACGATTGACTGTGGACTTTTATTTTGCTCTTTCGTCGATTTTGAGTTGGATATAGTATGAAACTAATAAACCTGCTCCGCCAAAGAACATAATCAAAGCAGGGTAGAGGGCTTCGTTATCTTCTTTTACGCTGGCAATCATATTTGCTACAAAAATCCCCAGTCCAACGCCAACAAAAAGACATCCCCAACGGAGTGCTGACGCTGGATTTACTTTTGCACTTTGTTTCTGAGGTAAAGCAATACCTTTTTCAATCATTGCCATTCTTTCGTCGTTATCGAATTTTCTCAAAATAATCATTAATCCGACAAAGCCTAAAATGGCTGTAATTGGAATCGACATTGCTACAATAGCTGCTCTTGGGTCCATAATCTTGTATATGTTTTATGTATTGAAATTTTATTTTGCTAATAGGATGCAGGTTTCTTTTTGCAGGTTACAGCTTATGATAATTAAGAATTCAGAATTAAGAATTAAGAATTGTTTAAAGTGTTGATTATAAGTAATTTAGAGTTAAATTGCTTCCCCCAAATTTCTTGAGATATTTTTGTGAAAGTCATAAAACTAATTTTTTAACTGATTTTACACAGAGCCATTGGCTCGATTGATTTTGTAGCCATCGATTTTAATCGATGGTAGTAATTAAAAGAACAAATTAAGTTCCATCGGAACGGTACATTTATTATATGAGGCGTTCCGATGGAACTTTAAAAACTATGTACATCTTTTTTACCGTCGATTGAAATCGACGGCTACAAAATGAGACAATCCTATGGATTTTTAGAAAATTTGCGTAACATCAGTTATTTAATCTTTTAAGTGTAACCTTTTCAAAACAATCTGCATCAAATCGGTTGTGAATGATAATCAGAAAGATATAAACCTACTCAATCGTATTCGGACTGGCGATAAATCGGCTTACAAGGAGTTGATTAATCGCCATAAAGATTATGCCTTTACGGTTGCGTACCGAATTCTGAATAATCGAGAAGATGCCGAAGAAGTAGCTCAAGATGCTTTTATGCAGGTTTTTGGGGCTTTGTCTTCTTTTAATTCCGAATCGAAATTCACTACTTGGTTTTATCGAATCGTATTCAATGCTGCTTTGATGCAAAAACGCAAGAATAAAGTAGAGGCAGTTGATATTGAAAGTTCATCAGAGGCATTTATGGTGAGTCATTCGAGCGATTCGGCCGAAGATTTAAGAAAAAACGAAAGAAAAATAGCTATACAGAAAGCCTTACAAAACCTTTCGGCCGATGATACTACCATGATTACATTATTTTATCTGAAAGAATTATCGCTCGAAGAAATTGCCGAAGTAACGAATGTAAGTGCCGAAACAGCCAAAGTAAAAATCCACCGAGCCAGAAAACGTTTAGCCGAAGAGATGAAAAAACTCTTGAAAGACGAAGTGAAGAGTTTGTTATGAAAACAATTATACTATGAACAGCTATTTTAAAATTACATTATTACTTATTATCCTATCAACTAAAACATTTGCACAAACTTTTGAAGCAAAGATTGATAGTCTAATTCAAACAGAGTTCAACGAAAAAAATGGCCCAGGCGGTGCATTTATGATTGCTAAAAATGGCAAACCGATTTATCAAAAAGCATTTGGTAAAGCAAATTTAGAATTAGATGTAGATTTAAGGCCCGAAAGCGTATTTCAGATTGGCTCAATGACTAAGCAGTTTACGGCCATAGCCATAATGATATTGCAAGAACAAGGAAAATTGAACGTGAATGAGCCAATTTCTAAATATATTATAGATTATCCAGCGGGTGAGAAAATAACGATTCATCATTTATTGACTCATACATCGGGCATCAAAGATTTTACGAAGATGAAAACACTTCGAGAAATTGCTCAAAAAGAAATGACACCTAAAATGATGGTCGATTTCTTCAAAAACGAACCCGTTGATTTTGTCCCTGGTGAAAAATTTGATTATAATAATTCGGGTTATGTGGTTTTGGGATATATTATTGAATTGGTTTCGGGCGAAACCTATGAAGATTTTATCAGAAAGCATATTTTTGAAAAAGTGGGTATGAGTCAATCTTACTACGCCAGCGACCGCCAAGTGATTAGTAAACGAGCTTATGGCTACCACAAAAAAGAGCATGGATTTGTCAATAAAACAGTCATTAGTTTTAGTGTACCATTTTCATCGGGTTCGTTGATGTCGAGTTTGGGCGATATGCTGAAATGGCAAAATGCTTTGAATAATCATGTGCTTTTGAATGCCGAAAACACCAAAAAAGTGTTTAGCAAATATAAATTAAACAGTGGTGAAGAATTTACGTATGGCTACGGCTGGCACATCAAAGACCTCAACGGAACCCCGAGCCGTGAACACGGTGGTAGTGTTTTTGGTTTTAAATCGATGGGCGTGTATATTCCGAGTGAAGATATTTACGTTGTTGGATTTAGTAACTGTGATTGCCACTCGCCAACCCAAATAACGAGAGATATTGCCGCAATGGCTTTAAAAAAGTATAAAAAATGATTTATTTTGCCTCAGAAATGGCTGGAAGCAAATAAGTCAAAAACAAAAAAGCGTATGAAAATGCTAACTGACGAACAAATATTTGATATTTTGGATGGTTGTGCCTCAAAAGAGATTTTGTCACAGCACCAAAATCTATTGTCTGAATCGGCGGAGTATAAGGCATACTTTGAAGAGTTAGAAGCAGTGCATTTCGATTTAGCCGATTTGAACATTGAAAAACCATCGGCTGAATTTACCGAAAATCTTTTGGCAAATATTGCTTTCGCTCCAGTCAAAAAGAAATCGTGGAGCAGCCAACTTACTTGGATATTTTTGGCATTGATGTCGGTATTTTTTGTAGTAACTATCGGGCTGGCCGTATTTTATTTCTCCAACTCAACTTCAGCGATTGAAATTCCGAGAGTAAATAACTTAGAAGTTGTCAATGATTTTTCGACAGATATGTTGGTAAAAGTGATTCTTTTAATCAATTTGATAGTCTTACTGGCCATTTTTGATAAAAAAGTGCTTAAACCATACTTTATGAATAGAAAGGTGCGTCTAAGTTAAATTCATTAAAAAACTAAAGCCATGTTTCTGAAAGCCCAGCGATTCGTAGAATTGGTGGGCTTTTTCACGTTTAAGGTTACTCGAAAGACTCATTTTGTAGCAGCCTTTTTCTTTGGCATAATTTAGAGCATATTCCATCATTAATTTTCCGATGCCTTTTCCTTGCACAGAAGGCAAAACCCCAACATCCTCAACCACCGCCGATGGCGTACCCTGATGAGCCATATTTTCCATAATAAGTATGGCGAAAGTTCCAACAAGTTGCTGCTCATATTCTGCTACAAATACTTTATAATCAGGATATTGCTGCTGTTTTAAGAATATTCTTTGGGCTTTTTCAACCGATAAAACTTTTCCATTGTCGAGCGATTCGGCATAAATGTGCAGAATATCTTTCACGTCATTGAGCGTTGCTTGGCGAATTATTACTTCCATCAGAATATTTTAAAACTTTTTAACCAAACACTAAGTTATACATTCTCAGTTAAAAAAATAAAGTTGTGAGTAAAAGAAAAAGTGAAAATGGGGCTATACTCAATCAAAAGTATGCCACCGAAGACTATTATTATGAGAACGGATTCTTGATTTTTACGAGTGCATATCACCTAAAGCGTGGTTATTGCTGTAAAAATGGGTGTCGTCATTGTCCGTATGGATATAAAAAAATATAAACTATACTTTTTCCTTTCCAAAAAAATATGTAATTTTGCACTCCGTTTTAGGAAAGTATTCATTTTTTCATAGAAAATATTCAATAAGGCAATGGCAAAAGTTTGTCAAATCACTGGTAAGAAAACGCAAGTCGGTAATAACGTATCGCACGCTAATAATAAAACTAAGCGTAAGTTTTTCCCAAATTTAAAAACTAAAAGATTCTTTTTAGAATCAGAAGGTATCTGGGTTTCATTGAAAGTTTCGACTTCAGCACTTCGCACTATCAACAAAAAAGGCTTAGAAGCTACTTTAGTTGATGCAGCTCGCAAAGGTACTTTAGCGTTATAATTCGCTGAAATTTACTGAAAGGTATTGATAAGAAGCATGACTC
>NZ_JBMLRC010000248.1:0-1542 GCF_049241225.1 Emticicia sp. | reverse complement strand
AAATTCGGCTTTTCGTGGTATAATTGCAAACAAAAATTTATTTTTTTATTTTTGATTTAATAATAAATTATTTTAATAAATATTAAAAAGTCTGTTACATTTTGTTATCAGCGATAAAGAGGTGTGCCACACTTTTTTGAAAACGCCTTTCAGTTATTTGTGTATTCTGATAATTTTTGATTTTTATATAAATTTTATTCCTGCATTTTAAAAATAAAATATTAAATTTACAGGAATAATCCTATTGCTATGATTCATAGAGAAATTACTGAAGAACTTCTATTTCGGGTTAATCATTTCCCCGCTACTGCGATTTTAGGACCAAGACAAGTCGGTAAAACAACTTTGGTAAAAACTCTGCAATCAGAACTACCAAAAGAAAGTATTTATTTCGACTTAGAAATACCCTCCGATTTAGCTAAATTCTCTTTTGATGCCGAGATTTTATTGAAAAGTATTGATAGTCAGATAGTTATACTTGATGAAATTCATCGTTTACCTGATGTATTTCTATTATTACGAGGACTAATTGACCAAAATCGACAAGCAGGACGCTTTATTTTATTGGGTTCTGCTTCGCCAGATTTATTAAAAAATTCATCAGAATCATTGGCTGGTAGAATATCTTATATAGAAATGTACCCTTTTCATTACCGAGAAATTTCCGCCAACGAACCAATAGATTATAAAGAACACTGGCTTTGGGGTGGTTTTCCGAATGCTTATTTGGCAAAAAATGATAAGAGTAGAAATATTTGGCTAACTGATTTTTTAAGAAGCTATCTTGAGCGAGACTTGCCGCAGTTGGGACTTTCCGTTTCGCCTTTATTGATGCGACGTTTGTTGATGATGATAGGTAGTATTCAAGGCGGAATTGTCAATTATTCGATGCTTGCCAATTCGTTGGGTATTAGTCAGCCAACCGTTTCTAAAGCTGTTGATTTTTTAGAGCAGGCCTTTTTGATAAGGCGACTTGCACCATATTTTGTAAATATTGGTAAAAGATTGGTGAAATCGCCCAAGATATATATCCGAGATAGCGGACTTTTGCATCATTTACTCAATATTCGCACCCATGAATCGCTTCTTGGGCATATTGTTGCAGGAGGCTCATGGGAGGGGTATATTATTCAAGAAGTTGTGAGTCAATTGCCACAAGATGCTTTACCGTTTTTTTATCGTTCGCAAGATGGTTCGGAGCTTGACTTAGTAATTGAGCAAGGAACTGAAATCTCGCTTGCCATTGAAATCAAACTTTCTGATTCGCCAACACTTTCTAAAGGAAATACAATTGCTCTCAATGACTTAGGAAATCCTCCTTTATTAATTATAACGCCTTCGGCTACTGACTATCAGTTAAAAACAAATGTTTGGGTTTGTAGTATTGCAACCTTAGCTCAAAATTTGGTTCGATTCAATTTGAATGTTTATCAGTAATCTTTGCTATGCTCACTTAATTTATGATGCTTTTTGAGAATATACTACTAAATTTGCAGTCCAAAAAGAGAAACGAATGGCAAAAGATAATTATTTAGAGAAACT
>NZ_JBMLRC010000247.1:0-1452 GCF_049241225.1 Emticicia sp. | reverse complement strand
CCAAGCCCTTTCAAAAATTCGCCTATATATATATGGTATAAAGTATGGCTCAAAAAGTAGGTTCAGTTAAAATTATACATTTTTGTTTTTGATACCAACTTTTTGAGATTTTATTACAGCGACACCTGCCAAATCAGTTTTTCGACCATCGACCAAAACCTTGATACTCAAATTGACCTTTTGGAAAAATATGGTTGTAGTAAAATTTTCCAAGATAAAATAACAGGACTTGCCATTCAACGCCCTGCTCTTGATGATATGCTTTCACAATTACGTGAGTGTGATACCGTAGTAGTCGCTCGTTTTTTCGTTTGGGGCGATATCGTGACCACGTGATAAATTTGATCAATGACTTTGCCAACCGTAAAGTTATTTTCAAGGCTCTTGATGTTGGAATTGATACCACAACTCCAGCTGGCAAATTGATACTTTCTATTTTTGCATCTTTGGCAGAATATGACAGAGAAGTAATTTTGGAAAAAACCAAAGCAGGTCAACAACTTGCCAAAGCAAAAGGCAAACACATTGGTCGACCATCGGGAGTAAATCAAGAAAATTATAATATAGTGAAAAAAGCACTGGAAAAGGATTTGTCGGTTTCAGAAATTGTGAGTTTAACAGGTATAAGTATTTCGAGTGTAAAAAGGTATAAAAAAGAAATTCAAAAGTGACACTAAGTGATTTGTATATTTGGTGAAAGATTAGAATTTTCTTGAATATCCAAACTCCTCGGGTCAGCCCTCACCTCAAGTTTTTGCATCGAAAAAACTTCCAGAGAAGGAAACCCAAATTCTTCTACTACTTTTCCGTCAAGGCAATAAACACCCCTACCTCGGAATGGATATTTTTCGAGTGAAGGTGGAAAATGGGTGGTATCGAAAAACTCTCCTTGTTTATCTATAAAATATCCAAATCCCATCAATTTATGATTTTTGGTTCTGACAGGTTTCCATGTAACTAAATACCCATAAATTCTGATGTTTCGACCGACTAAACTGATTAGATTTTGTGCTGTGGTGGAAATTCTATTTGGTGCTGCGACTAACTCAAATGGACTCGAAATCGAAAAACCCAGTAGTTCAATCTGGTCGTAGGCATCTTCTAATGGATGATACACCAATGCAGGTAAATGGTGAGTTTCTGGTTCGGGCAACCCAAACAGTGTTTGTTTGTAATGACTTGGTTGGAATCGGCTATTATACCGAAAGTGTGCCTCCCAAAGTAATTCTTTTTTTGGTGTACCAAAATTTCTGAATGCTCCAATCCGAATCAAAATGATAAGTTGTTCTAAACCAATACTTATTCTACTGACGAAATTTGAAAATGATGTAAAGTATCCGAAACTCCTTTCTTGTAAAAAACTTTCTACGAGTTTACTTTCGAGTGATTTGATATGTATCCAGCCCAACCAAATAACATTTCCTTCGATTCTGGTTAAATATTCACTTTCGT
>NZ_JBMLRC010000246.1:0-11199 GCF_049241225.1 Emticicia sp. | reverse complement strand
GTACCATTATTCAAGCCTTTTCCGTCGTTTGCATTCCCATTAAAAGGGAAACAACTTATTAATCTTACTGGAATTGGGTTTACAGTTATAGTTACACTTCCACTTGAAGAACCTGTTCCGCAAACTGAATTTGAAATAGAAGTTACGTTGTAGGTAGTTGTTATTGTTGGTAAAACAGTAACTGTAGTTGGATTATTACTCGTAGTCTGGCTTGTTCCGCCAGAAATGCTATACGTCCATGGTCCTTGCCCCGTAAAAGTAATAGTAAGGGTTGCTGATTCTCCTTCATTAATTGTAGTTGTCCCCGAAATTGTAGCTGTTGCTTTCTGATTAATAGTCAAAGCATTCGAAGCAGCACTAATCGCAGCAGGGCTATCCGATACGATTCTGATTTTGTATCCAGTACCGCTGGCGATATTGTTAGGGACTTGAGCAGTAATAGGGCTGATTGTTCCAGTACCGATGCTGATAGGGTTGTTGAAATTCCCTACGGCATCTGATAATTCTACTCTGAAATTATTGTTTGGAGTAAAGTTTGCCTGAAATGGTACTGAGAAATTAGTTCCGGTACAATACGCCGAATTCAACGAACCTAACGCTACGAATGGAGCAACTGTGACAGTCGCACTTCCCGAGCTTGTACCCGAGCCACAAGTATTACTCACTGAAGTAACGGTGTAAGTAGTTGTAGCAAAAGGTGAAACAGGTAGTACCAATGGTGAGGTAGAAGTTGATTGTGAAGCACCATTATTAAGAGCGTAAGTCCACGGAGCAGAGCCTGTAAATGTAATAGTTATATTGGCTGACTGTCCATTTTGGATACTTCCTCCACCCGAAACTGTTGCTGTTGGTCTTGAACCACTAATTGCCAAAGTACTTGAATTAATACTGTTAACTGGCGTTCCGCTGGTAGAAACCAATCTGATACGGTAAAAATTACTGGCTATGATATTATTTGGAATAGTTGCCGAGATTGGTGTACTCGAACCACTACCGATAATAGTCGGATTGGCAAAACTACCATTTTGGTCAGAAAGCAAAACGTTTAATGGTGAACCTGCCGAAATATTGACATTACTTGAAGTATAAGCTACACTTATGTTATTACCCGCACAGACGGTTGTCGGAGAAAGGCTTCTGACAACAATGATTGAAGAGTTTTCCACCATTGGACAATTGTTTGTGTTACTGAAAAGTGCGAAAACTTCGTCATCATTTAAAGCACCTTTATAAAGCCTAACATCATCAATTTTCCCATTAAAATAATTCCCTAAACTGGAACTACTGGCACCGATACGCCCAATATCTGAAATTTTGAAAGGTATAAAGGAGCTGTTAGAAGCAGAAGCAACTAAGTTTCCGTTGATATAAAGTTTCAAACTTTGGTACGAACAAACGGCCGTGAGGTGTATCCATTGATTAGCTGCAAATCCAGTTGAAGAACTAACCGAGTAGACACCATTGCTGGTATAAGATTGTAGTACCCAACCCGAACTCGTCATGGCTAAGCCCTGAAAAGTATTAGTGCTTGTTTCGCCTTGAGAAATAATGTATTGAGTGCCCGATGGAATACTATTAGCCAACACCCACGCCGACATGGTATATTCACGCTTACGTAATAAGTTGGTTGTGTATTCGATATAATTCCCATTACCATTGAAACTATAAGCCGCATTTGTTTGACCGTATCTACTATCGGTCAAGATTGGCCCGTTGACAGTTGCAGTATTATTGCCATTTTCATCATTGGCATTATTGGAAAAAGGTAAGCAAGTAACAAATTGCTTAGTGAAATTAACTGTTACAATTGCACTACTATTTCCATTAAGGGTAGTTGTACCACAAACGTTCGATGCCGTAGAAATGGCATAGACACTACTTTGGTCAGGTGTAACGGTAATTTGCCAAGGATTTGTAGTTGCTACACCGCTCAATCCGTTGGTTAAAACATAATTCCAAGGCCCAGTTCCAGTAAAATTGAGATTGATATTGGTCGATTGTCCATCGTTTATAGCGACGGTTCCAGATACGCTATAGGTGGAAGGATTATTGACAAAAATATCGAAATTATTAACGCTGACATATCCACCATATCGAACCCTAATTTTGTAGTTTCCTCCCTGTACACTATTAGGGATAGAAACCGTAAGCGGTAAAAATTGGTTAACCCCAATAATAGTTGGATTATTGAAAGTTCCATTGGCATCCGATAGTTCAGCGATAAACTGGAGGTCGTTTTCAATCGGTAGATTATTGGTAAATGCTCTAACGATAAAAGATGTTCCTGTACAAATGACTGCGGTGCTGACACTCTGCACAGAGATATAAGTATCGTTGAACACATTGCTACAAGAGTTATAATTTTGTAGCAACATTACTTCGGGGTCAATTAAAGCTCCGTTGAAAATTTTTACATCATCAATTTTACCATTAAAAAACTTATTATTGGCAATTCCACTACCGATTCTTCCGAAAAGTGGACTGTCATAAAAAGCAGTTCCATTTGTATTACTTATGCCTGTTAGATTTCCATCGACATACAATTTGAGTTGTCCACCCGTTCTTACACCGACCAATAGATGCCAGTCTGTATTCACAACTGCATTGCTGTAAACCGTAATACCGTTGGAATAGAATTTCCAAGTGGGACTACCATTGGCGTATTCAACCCCGATATAGTGCTGTTCGCCCGTACTACCGAGCGAAAGTGCCAGTTGTTCTGGATTTCCGAGTGTTGGTAGAGCATTTAATTTTACCCAAGTGGCAAATCCAAAAGTAGTATTATTGAGTTGGTTGGTTGGGAGGTTAATATAGTCGTCGATACCGTCGAATTGAAGTGCTTTGTTAGTTTCAGAGAAACGGTTGGTTGTAGGCGTAACGCCATTTTGCAAACTTCCCGAATTGATTCCCTGCGAATCTGCACCGTTTCCATCAAGCGGGAAACAGGATTTGAGTTGTACATTTCTGACCACCGACACCCCAACACTTCCCGAACCCCCACTCGTACCACAAAGGTTATTCACAGAGCTGATAGTGTAAGTTTGCGAAGCAGTTGGGTAAACAGTTACGTTTACAGGAGAAGTATAAGTTGTTCCGGTAGTACCATCAGATAGTGTATAATTCCAAGGAGAGCTACCTGTAAAACTCAAACTCAGTGTTGCCGATTGACCTTCAGTAATAGTAGTGCTTGTACCACTAATACTTGCTGTTGGGGTAAGCGAACAGTTAGGTAAATTGACCATTGAGTAGGTTACACTACCGCCCGAAGGTTGTGATATATTAATGACTGTATTTGCATTGGAAAAGTTAGTAACGAGCATGACGTACTTCTGACCAGGTTGAGCATTATTGATGTATAAATCAGGTCGAGCAGCATCATAGTCGCAAGTTAGCGGATAATTGAGAGTGGCGTTACAAGCATTTGCAACATCATTGTTAGCCAGTGGACCCCAAACCACCGCATCAACATCATAGCCATTAGAGTTGGAGTAATTGAAGTACAAGTTTCCACCAGTATTTATAGTAATGATAAACCACGCCTGGTTTGGTACCGACCCCATACAGCCATAGTTAGTTCCACCCGTACCTGTAAGATTGGAATTGTTATTAACAGGAGCGTTGAATGAGAAACTGGAACCGTTAGTGTAATTATTAGGGTCAGTAAATAAGGAGCAACCAATCCTATAGTTGGAGCTATTAGCCGCATTACGAGGCATAGCCATCCTTGGGGATTTTTGTTGTGCGAAGCAAAAGTTGAGAATTGCAGTAAATAATACAACAGCAAGTAGTTTTTTTGTCATTGAGCTTTAGATTGATGTGGGCTTTAAAATCTTGAAACAAAGATATAAAATCATTAAAAAAAAAGAAATTTAAGGTTCGAAAACTTCTTTGTAATTAGCTGATTTTTAGTTGTTTTCAAAGTTTTTAAAAGTGAAGTTGTACTTTTTTGAAAATAAACTTATATCTTGAATTTTTATCAACTAACAAACTATATCGGGCATGAAAACTACAATTTTAATCACTTTATCAATTTTTTGTGGAATGATAGCGTGTAAAAACGATACCATAACCGCTGATTTATCTGTTTCTAGTCAGGAAACTGCTTCAAGAGAAAACACTCGTATAACAGCAGGAAAACCACCAGTTGTAACTTCTTACCTAACGGGAAACTCGGCCGACGTAACCACAACCACACAAGGTGGTCTATTATTGATGGGAGGAAGCACCGATGTAGATGCAGCTATTGCTTGGTTTTTGCAGAGAAGTGGCGGAGGCGATGTGGTCGTGATTCGTGCTACTGGTGCAGATGGGTACAATACATACATGTATAATATGGTACCTGTAAATTCAGTGGAAACTTTGATTATTGATAGTCGAGAAAAAGCTGCTTTGCCGAGTGTTGAACAAAAAATCAGAAATGCGGAAGCACTCTTTATTGCGGGTGGCGACCAATGGGATTATGTAAACTATTGGAAAGATACGCCCGTTGAAAATGCCATCAATTACCTTTTAACCACCAAAAATGTGACCGTAGGTGGCACGAGTGCTGGCTGTGCAATTTTGGGTGGTACATACTTTAGTGCTTCTCGTGGAACCGTTACTTCGGCACAAGCTCTTGCAAATCCGTATAACCGATACATGACACTTGGGCAAAATGACTTTGTAGCAGCACCAAATATGCAAAATGTGATTACTGATAGCCATTACACCCAACGTGACCGTCAGGGGCGTCACATTACTTTTTTATCAAAAATGATGAAAGATTTTGGGAACACAACTGCCAAAGGTATAGGCGTTGATGAAGAAACTGCCGTATGTATCGACCAAAATGGCATCGGAAAAGTATATGGAGTCAATCATGCGTATTTCTTGCAAAATAATACACTCGGTGCCGAAACTTGTGTGAGTGGTAGCCCACTAAACTGGGTGCGGAGTAATCAGGCGGTGAAAGCTTACAAAATTCAAGGAAATGCCGCAGGTAATGGTTCATTTAATGCTGCTACGTGGACTTTCAGCGGCGGAACTTCCTACTTTTATTATGTAACGAATGGTATTTTAGGGCAAAATTAAGCCATTAAGATAGGGGAGAATATCGTCGGATATTTTCCCCTTATTTTATTTGCAAATCTCTAAATCCATTTTTATACTAAAAGTAGACCAATTCATCAATAAATTCGTAGCCGAAACTGACGTAATTTCATATTCCCAACCAGATTTTGATTTTTTGTTATAATCGAACACCGACGAAATAATGATTTTAGTTTTATCGGTCGATAACGCCCATTTTCCTGTATCATTAAACTTCCCACCCTTCGAGCCTTGCTCCCAAGTGCCGTCGGCTTTGAAATATTGCGAAGCTATCGTGCCAGTTCCTGCTTTTGCACACCACCATTTATCAATAATCATAGTAGTTGGGTCTGGAGTAGTAGAAATACTTTCTTCTTTACTACACGCATTGAGACTAATAAATAGCACGAAGACAAATAACTTTTGTATAGTTTTCATGGCATAAAATTGGTTAAATTGGAGCAAAGCAGTAGCTAATCAGTGCTACAAAAACACTGATTAGCACCATTTTATGATAGTTTTATTTTACTTGATTCTTAATTTTGGGAATCGTTTTCAGATAGGCATAAATAGCTTTAACCTCATAGTCGGTGAGTGTTACGTGCGGCTGCATAGGATAGCGAAGCACTCCACCATCAGACTTTTTACAGAGTTTTACGGCATCAACAAACTGTGCCTCGGTGTATTTTTTTCCAATGCCAGTTTTTTCATCAAACGTAATATTCGATGATGGTACGATTTGTCCTTCGAGATTGGGCATGGGATTTCCACCTCCGTAGAAACCAAGTGAGTTTTCGGGGTGAAGTGGGTCTTGCTTCGAGAAATCTTTTGAGTGACAAGCATAGCAAGCAATCATATCGTTGGCTACGTATTTTCCAAACTCTACGATATTGGTCGAATCGGGTACATTGATTGGCTTTTTGATTGGTTCGAGCGGTTTCATGACCGTATTTGTCAAAACTTTAAGCAACAAACTTGGGGCTTGCTCGGGCTGCTTGCCTTTGGTGGCCTGAACAGGGAAACGGTCGGAGTGCAAATACGCAATGACAGATTTTACGTCTTCGTCGGCCATTCTCGGTAATTTCGGCATGATTGGCGAGTATTTACCGTTGCGTTTGATACCTGTTTTCAAGAAATACATAATTTCTCCGTCGGTCCAATTACCAATGCCGTGTTCTTTATCTTGCGTGATATTGAGTGAGTAGGCTTTGCCAAATTCGGCAGGTAAATCGAGAATCGCTTTGCCTACTAAACGATTATCATTATTGGCATGACAACCATTACAAAGTACGGTGGCAATTTTTTCACCACGAGCCACACGCTCAGGTGTAACTTCGACTTTTAGATTTTTCATATTTTCGGGAATTGCCACTTCGTAGGTGGGTACTCCCTTGAAATTAAAAAACAACAGGGCTACGCCAATAACTGTGATAAGCCCAATGATAGTAAAAAGTGCAGTTTTGAGGAAACGTTTCATAGCATATAAGTTTTTAAAATTTACCAAAGTTTATAAAAATCACATAAACATAAAATCTAATAATTCATTACTTATTGAGTGGTTTTAGGGAATAAATGGGAATGTAATAACTGTGCAGTTGAAGATACCTCGTGGTAAATCGATACTTGATGAACTTAGATTCGCAAACGTAATCTCAACTGTGTTATTGGCCGAAACTCTTGCATGAGCGATAATAAAACCACTGGGTAAGGCTACATTAGGCGATACCAGAACTGTATTTCTTTCTTTGATGATATTGGCAAATGGAAAACTCTGTGTGTGCGTGCTATTCCCTGCAATACTTGGCAAATCAACCTCTAATTCTTCGTTATTGATAGCCGTAATTGAGTTGCCATTTACACCAATTCGGGCGTTTCCGTTTACTTCAAGTGTATTTTCAAAATTATCGTTAGGAGCCACATTTATTGCCATGCGGGTTGAGCTAATGTAACTTTCGGTATTATTAGCCAAAGCCCTAACTTTCGAATCTAAGAATATAAAGCTGCCAGTATTATATTGGTCAGTATTTTCAAAAACCGTTTGCCCAGCCATACTTACATTTTGTTTTACTACATTACTTGCGGCAGGATAACGCCTCAGCGAAAACTGTGAGGCAGAAATTTGTCCTTTGGTTTCGAGTAAAAGTTCGACAGTATTGTTGTTGCTGAAAGCCCCGAGAGTATAGCTGCTATTGTTATTCAGTGTCTGTGAGGTATCCTGCACAAACACTCTTGAATACGATGCAATAGACCGATTAGTTCTAAAATCATCATTAAAAAGATAAATATTATTACCGAAGTTTCCAGCTTCATTGAGTTCTATTCTAAAGTCGGAATTTAGTTTTCTATTTCTTAATATGGCTCCGCCTTGCTCATCAATGCCAAACCACAGCCCATTGATGCTATTGGTGCCAGTTGCACCGTTGGTAAATTGGATTTGTGTGTTTACGTTTCCTGCTCTATTGATGTGTAATTCGGCATTAGGGTTGCCAATATTTATTCCTACTTTATTGGCAGTAGTATTGAGTGCATTGCTGGTGGCACTATTTGGCAAAAGCGTAAAGCTTTGGGCAAAAATTGTCTGACTCAGCAATAAACTGAATGCTGTAAAATAGATTTTCATGACTATTTATTAGTTGTTGTTTTGAATAATGAAAGTTTTAGCCACACGTTTAATCGTGTTGCCATCACAGTATTTGTAGTCGAGTTTTACTTCTTTTCCCAGTTTTTTTCGAGCAAATGTAATTTCAACGGCCTTCTGACTTCTTTCGGCGGGTGAGCCGCAACCCAATGTTTCGTTGCTTTGGTAGAAATTAGTAGCGGGATTTTGTAGCGAGCCATTGAGCGAAAAGCTTTGGTAATTAGCATCAATGTAGCTCACATGAAAGGTGCTGGCATTATCCGAAATAGTCAGTACAGTTCGGCCTGCCTCGCTACCGCTGGTCTTATAAGTACCATCAAGCGATTGCAGCTGTGCTGTGGCAAAATAATTAATTAAAATACTGATAATAAGTGTATTAGCAAAGGTTTTTATGGCAATGAAGTTAAAAGAATTGGCTCAGCAACTATCCATAAATGCTTTCAATAACTTACTTCTTGATTCGCATACCCGTTTTTCTTTTTCGATGTGCCTTTTTGGGGAGTTTTACCAAATGGGTCTTCTCCTACACCAAGATTATTAACTTGAGGTTTTTTATTTACATCGCTGCGAGTTGCTTTATTTTTATTCTTTTCTGTTTCTCCAATATACCCGTTTTTTTGTTTTGCCACGCCAACATCGCCCCAGCCAGTTTCTTTGTTTTTGGCTTGTGCTTTTGGTTTCACTTTTGTGGTATCAAATGGATTCCGAATGTCGGTCTTCGAGCCAATTTTTGGTTTATCGGTGCCAGTGTTTGGCTTTGAAGTGCTGGTGCTGCTCTGTGCAAAAGCAATGGACGTGCAAAACAATAATAGAGCTGAGAGAAGAGTTTTCATTTTTATGACTAATTTTAATTTAAGTATATGAAGAAAAACGGGTATTCTTTCGCTTTTCAACGATACAAAACTATGTGCCATTTTTCATGAAAAAATCAGTCTAAAGTATGATTTTTGTGAAGATAGAAATACTTAATTTCTCAATTTTGCCATGAGTGCAGTACGAGAATTTACCTCGAATTTGAAAAAAATATTGCTGATGTGGGTCTTAATCGTACTCACTGAAACAAACAACGCATCGGCCATTTGTTGGTTGGTTTTCCCCTCAAAGATTTCTTGAAGCACCTCAAATTCTCGGTCGGAAAGTGGGTTCACGAGGCTTTTATTGATTCGCTGAAAGTCGAGTAAAGGGCGTGTGTATTTTAGTTTTTGGGCAAAATTATAAAGGGCAATTTCGATGGTAGCGAATAAATCTTCTTCGTCGAATGGCTTTACGATATAGCCACTTGGCTCCGTAATTTTTGCTTTATTCAGCACCTCACGAGTAGAGTAGGAGGTAAGAAAAATAAAAGGAATAGACAGGTTTTGGTGAATGTAAGTGGCAATATCAATGCCATTTTGCTCGGCAGAAAGGTTGATGTCGAGCAAAACTAAGTCGGGAGAATTGCTTCTTAGTTGCTCGAATGCCTGCGTTGGGTTGTGTGCAATACCCGATACTCGATAATCAACGTTATTGAGAAAATCGGCAATATCGACGGCAATGATGGGGTCATCTTCGATAATCAGTATACGTATCTCACTCATGTTTTTTGAATACTTTTTTGGGGAATAGAAAGTTCGATAAATGTGCCGTTTTCGCTACGAACCGTGAGTTGAGCCGAAAGTTTACTAACAAAACTTTGAATCAGCTGATAGCCCATCGAATTAGTTTTTTCGAGACTAAAACCTTCGGGAAACCCAATGCCATTGTCCGAAACTTGCAAAATAAATCTTTCGTTTTCGAGATTCGCACGCAACAAAATTGTGCCTTTTTTATCATCAGGGAAAGCATATTTGAGTGCATTACTTACTAATTCATTAATGATTAGCCCGAGCGGTACAACGGTATCGATGTCTAAATTGAGTTCGCTGATTTCGGTTTTGAGTTGTATTTTTTCGGGTTGAATATTGTATGAATTAAAGAGGTTTTTAATCAATTTACTGATGTAGTTTTTCATATTTACCCCCCGAAAATCATTTTCTTGATAAAGACTTTGGTGAATCAATCCCATTGTTTTTACCCGATTCTGTCCTTCTTTTATGGCTTCAATGGCTTGATTGTCAGTAAGATGTCGAGATTGAATACTGAGTAAACTCGAAACTACCTGCAAGTTATTCTTGACTCGGTGATGTATCTCCTGCATCAAAACTTCTTTTTCGTGTAGAGCTTCGGTAATAATTGCATTTTTCTGTGAAAGCTCTTCGCTCGTTTTTTTCTTTACTTGATACAGATAGAAACCAATTCCTACCAAAATAATTAACCCCAAAATACCGAGTCCATAAAAAACGGCTTCTTCTTCTGATTTTTTTATTTTGAAATCTTTCAGTTCGTTCTGCGAATTAAGTAGGCTAATTTGTTGCTCTTTTTTCTCCAAATCATATTTTTTGATAGTTTCGAGCATTCGCTCATCTTTGGTAGAATTAAATAGCGAATCGTTGGCTTTCTGAAATTCTTCACCATAAAGAAACGCTTCTTGAAATTTCCCCCATTTGGCATAAAGCGTTTTTATGGCAGCTAATGATTTCGTAAGGTGTTCGAGCGATTGGTGCTTTCTGAAAATATCAATCGCCTTTAATAAATTACTTTCTCCGTCTTTATACTGACCAATTTTGCCATAGACAGCCCCTAAGTTTTCGTAGTTGATACCTACCGCAATAGGGTCGTCTTCGATGTTTATTAATTGATTCGATTGCTGAAAATACGTAATGGCTTCGGCTAATTTATTGAGTTCCATGTCGATACTACCCAACTGCGTATAGGCCAGCCCTTCGGAGTTTTTATCAGATAAATCTCTAAATGATTTGAGTGCTAATCGGCTGATATTGAGTGCTTTGTTGAAGTTTCGAAGGTTGGTGTATTGATTTCCTAAATTATAAGACACATTCGCAATCCACTGTTTATTATTGATTTTCTGAAAAATATTCAAGGCTTTTTCGTAATATTCGATGGTTTCTTTTGGCTCTTTCCTGAACTGATAACAAGCGGCAATATTATTCATCGAAATCCCCATGTAAAGCGAGTCTTTTAGCAGTTCGTATCCCTTCAATGCCTCTATGTAATACCCCAATGCCTTATTTATTTCGCCCGAAACGTGGTAGGTCATTCCTATTAAATTTGTGCCACGAGCAATTTCCTTCGTAATTTTATTTTTCTGGGCAACCGAAAGGTATTGTTGAGCAAATTTCCGAGCTTCGGTTGGGTCGGAGTAAAGGCTCTGTTTGATGATGTCGGAAAGGATATTGAGTCGAACCGTATCAATTTTAGTTTTTGCTAAAACTTGTTTTAGGCTATCCACTTTAGTTTGAGCAAAATTTTCGGTCGAGATGTAAAACAGCAAGAAAAGAGTAAATATTTTTTTCATGGCTTTGGGTAAAAAATAGCAACATAAAAATAATAGAAAAACCAAAACAAAAATTCCTTTTTCTTGTCTAATTTGCAAAAACATTCTTATTCAAACTCAA
>NZ_JBMLRC010000245.1:0-3786 GCF_049241225.1 Emticicia sp. | reverse complement strand
TCATTAATAAATCCCGAAGGGATGAAATGATTATAGAAATGAGACGAATATCAAGGAGAATCCCGAAGGGATGGAATAATTAGAAATACGCATTAGAACCAAAAAATTCGAATGCCCGATAAATAAAATTTTATCGGGCATTATTTTTGTAATAACAATATCAGGAATGATTCGTTTATAAAATTCAGCAAGAAAGAATTTGAAAAGACTTAGGTATTTTCGCTTAAAAAATCTTTTCAAATCCTGTTAAATTTTAAGAGAAAAGCTAATAAATTTACAACAGATGTCGTTATATCTGTGATGTATCTGTCAAATATTGCTAATGAGATTTTTATTATTATCGAGTTTGTGTGTCTTGATTTCTGCCGATATAGTAGCCCAGCAAGCTGTTTTTCGTTCGCAGAGTGCCAATCTTAATAGCTATTCAACACCAAGCAAATCCTTATCAAATTCATCAAATACGAAGTCGTTTGTGCCTGCTCAGGATACTCAAACACAAGTAGTAAAAAAGAAATTGGCTCCGAAAGGAGTAAATATTCATCTTTTGCCACTTTTTGGAGAATTCGAGAAAACCGATGCACAAAAAGCGATTGATGAAGAATTTCTGAAAGCTTGCGATGCCAATTTCAAGACCCGTAGCGAAGCCAGCGAATTTTTTGCCACTCGTGCATGGGAGTATTTGAGCGAAGGTGAAAAAGATACCGCAACGTATCGCTTCAATTTGGCTTACTTGCTCGACGACGAAAATGCAGAGGCATATTGGGGATTGGGCGTAATTGCCTACCAAAACGAAAAGTACGCCCAAGCCATTGATTTGATGAATCGTGGGCTCGAAATTGAAGATGATGACAATGTAACGCTCATCGTTGACCTTTCTACGGTTTATATCAAATGCTTCACGGTTGATGCCGAAAAAGAAGATTTAAAAAAGGCATTTGAGTTACTCACCAAGGCACTCACGAAGCAGCCAGATTCTGCCAATGCACTGATGCAGCTATCTTTGGCCAAATTACTCAACAACGAAATCGACGAAGCTTGGGAGCGTTTTCATCAAGGATACGAACTTGACCCCGACAATGCCAGCATTGAGATTCTCGAAGGACTTTTGGCTAAAAAAGAAGACCCAAGAGGCATTTTTAAGAAGAAAAACTAAGTATTTATATAGAGCCAAAGCCCAACACTTTGGCTCATTCTTTTATCAAAAACTGCATTTCGTTGTGCTTTTCGTAAAACAAGGTTTCAATATTTCAAAAAATGGTGTAGTTGCCGAAATCCAACATTCATATAACGGACTACCCAACGGCACCTTTCTTCAATCTACCATCAGTAATAAAATTTGGGAAATCAAAGGCCGACTAACTTTCTCGCACGTTGAGCATCTACAAGTTTTGTTTGGAAATGAAACGCTATCGCCTATGTTGATGAGTTTTGCTTCGGCCGAACAACTCGAAAAATCAAAGGCTGAGATTTTGGATAGCGAAAAAGCCAATATCTTTCAATACATCATTTATAACCGAGAAAATTCTATTCCGAAAGATGGCGAAGAATTGATTGCTATTAATCTTTGAGAGAATGCCATATGAGCAAAAATGATTGAAGAAATTTATTGTTAAAGTCGCTTCAACCAAACAAATCCTACCGCCGAAGCAACCCCAAAAGACCCCAAAATATACCAAAGAGCATCAAAGCCAAAGTGTGCAATGGTCTGAGTACCTACCAGCGGGGCAGAAATCTGAGCTACTGACCAAGTCATGGAATGTAGTGCCGAATACTGCCCACGATTATGAGGTTTCGAGCGTTCGATACTGAAAGCATTCATAAAAGGCATAGCAAAGATTTCGGAGAAAGTAGCAAACAAAATTCCGATAATTAGCCAAGCATAATTATGCGAAAACAAAAAGATAATGTAATTGACCACTACCAAACTTGCACCAAAACTTATCAAATAAAGCTTCTCGAACTTTCCTTCAATTTTATAAATCAATATCATTTCCACTAAGGCAACAATCAGTCCGTTTAGTCCCAAAATATAGCCAATTTGTATTTCTGATAATGCACAAACTTGTTTGTAGAAAACTGGGCCAATTGTGAAAAGCTGAAAGAATGCAACCGCATACATGGTTGTAAGGAGCAGAAAAAACCAATATTTTCGGTCACGATAGGCCGAATCTTTTGGGTCTATTTCTACTTTATTTGCCTTAATATCAGCTCTTTTCTGACGAGAACTTCTTAAAAAGAAAAATACTAACGTTGCTGCTCCGATATTCGTTAGTCCATCAGCCCAAAACAATAAAGTATAATCTCTTGAAGCCAAGAAACCTCCAACAGCAGGCCCAATCGACCAACCAATATTGATGGCCAAACGAATCAGAGAAACCGAGCGAGTGAAAGTTTCGGGTGTACTAAAATCAGCAATCGAAGCAGTATTGGCGGGGCGATAGGCTTCGCCAAAAGCACTCAAAAAGAAAACTAAAGTGCAGATAACGTAATAGTTTTGGGTTTGAGAAAGCAATAAAAACATGATGCCCCCCAACATTAAACTAAATAATTGTACTGGAAAATAACCAATTAAGTCGGTCAATTTTCCGCCAAGAAAAGTCCCGCAGATTGAGCCAACACCAAATATAACCATTACAAAACCCGCATCAGTAATGCTAAAACCCAGCTTTTGAGTTAAATAAAGGGTTAAAAAGGCCACAACCATTCCGCCACTTCGATTAATGAGCATCACCAATGCCAACAACCAAACTTGCCGAGATAAACCACCAAAAGCATTACGATAAAGAGAAAGCATATTTTAATGTATAATGAACAATTGATAATGTAAAATTCAATCTTTATTATTTCTTTCTCGAGTTGAGAACATTTACACTATTTCCTGTAAAATTAGCTTTTTAAGCATTTGCATCAAACCAAACTATTGATTAGTTTTGTCAGATAAAGTATGCTTGCATACTATTTTCTATTCACCATTACATTAAATCTTACAAATGGAAGCATATATTTATGATGCCGTTCGCACGCCTCGTGGCCGTGGAAAATCGGACGGTTCTCTGCACGAAATACAACCTGTTGACCTTCTCGCAACAGTTCTGAAGGCTATAAAAGAACGCCACGACCTCGATACAAGTTATATCGATGATGTAATTATGGGCTGTGTTTCGCCAATTGGTGAGCAAGGGGCTGATATTGCTCGTACGGCAGTTTTGGCGGCTGGTTATGCCCAAAGTGTGGCGGGCGTACAGGTCAATCGTTTCTGTTCGTCGGGTCTGGAGGCCATCAACATGGCGGCGGCCTATGTGATGTCGGGACAAGTAGATATGTTGGTAGCTGGCGGTGTAGAGTCGATGTCGAGAGTGCCAATGGGTTCGGATGGTGGAGCGTTGATGATGAATCCGCAGATAATTTCTCAGCATAAAATTGTTCCGCAAGGTATTTCGGCCGATTTGATTGCTACAAAATATGGTTATTCTCGTAATGACGTTGATACTTTTGCCGTAGAATCTGTACGCAGAGCCGTAGCGGCACAAGCGGCAAATCGCTATAAATCAATTGTGCCAGTAAAAGATGAAATTGGTATTACGGTACTCGACCGTGACGAAGGTATTCGTCCAGATACAACGCTTGAGTCTTTGGGAAAACTAAAACCAGCTTTCGAGATGATGGGCGGCATGGGTCTTGATGCTTTAGCTTTATTGAAATACAATGAGTTGGTGAATATCAACCACGTGCATCACGCAGGAAATTCATCGCAGTTGACCGATGGGGCAGGGGCTTTATTAATAG
>NZ_JBMLRC010000244.1:2094-3804 GCF_049241225.1 Emticicia sp. | reverse complement strand
CCTTCTTGGTTTTCAAAGAAAGGTTCGAGCAAATCTCTTGCTTCTTGAATCGAAATAATATTTAGTCGGTGAGCATCTTCGAGGTCGATGATTCGGTAACAAATGTCATCGGCCGCCTCTACCAAAAACACAAACGGATGGCGAGCAAAAACTGTTTTTTCTTCATTCAAAGCATTGATATTCAGCTCGGTAGCAATGCGTTGATAAAACTCACTTTCGGCATCAAAAAAGCCCGATTTCTTTGCCGAAATAAAACTTTTCTTCTTAAAACCACTCGTCGAATCGGCAGGATATTTAATGATAGAAGCCAAAGTGGCGTAAGTTAGATTCAGATTACTTTGATTGAAAATCGTTGTCAGAATCCTAAACGCATTGGCATTTCCCTCAAACCATTTGAAATCATTGAATTGATTTTCGCTTAGATTTTCAGTCAAAAACTTGAGTTTTTCACCCTCCAATTCTCTAAAATAGGTACGAATGGCTTCTTCACCCGAATGTCCGAAAGGAGGGTTTCCAATGTCGTGAGCAATACAGGCCGTCATGACTACCGCCGAAAGCTCAAATTTATAAAATTCAATAGCTTCTTGATTCAGCTCATTTTCATATTTTGCCACAATTCTTTCTCCAATTGCTTTGCCGAGCGAACGTCCAACCGAAGCAACCTCCAAGCTGTGAGTCAAGCGGTTATGCACAAAAACTGCCCCAGGCAAAGGAAACACTTGGGTCTTATTTTGCAAACGACGAAACTGCGACGAAAAAATCAATCGGTCGTAATCTCGCATATAGTCAGTGCGGAAATGTTCGTGAGCATTGCGGTGTTCGGCACCGAGTCGTTTATTAGAAAAAAGAGTCTGCCAATTCATTTTTGGGGTGGTGAAATTTCACTGCAAGATAACCAATGCCTCAATGATAGGATGATAGAATGATAGAATATTTTAAAATATCGTCAAATAATTAAATTAAAACAAGATAAAATATTGCTTTTCTAATAAAAATAAAATTTTATCTACTGATAAGTTTAGATTTGTAAAATGTTAAGAAAGTGTGGAATTGACTCAATATTCAGCTCCACTGCGGCACTCATCTAATCATTCACTCATTCACTCATTCAATTTTGAAAGTCGTAATTATCAAATATAACGCAGGCAACGTACAGTCGGTCATGTATGCCCTTGAGCGTATCGGTGCAAGCTATGAGCTTTCTGATAATGCCGAAGTGATTCGCTCTGCCGAACGAATTATTTTCCCAGGTGTAGGCGAAGCTTCAACCGCCATGAAAAGCTTGAGAGAAAATGGTCTCGATAAAGTGATTCCAACGCTCAAACAGCCATTTTTGGGAACTTGCGTGGGAATGCAACTTCTCTGCCAATCATCCGAAGAAAATAATACCGAATGTTTGGGAGTTTTTGATATTCCAATCTTGAAATTCCCGAGAGTAAAAGGCTTCAAAGTTCCACAGACTGGTTGGAATAATATTATACCACCCCCAGCCCCTGAAGGGGAGCTAAGAACTTGGACTACGCCACTTTGTAAAGGTTTACGTGAAAGCGAATATGTCTATTATAACCACGGATATTATGCTCCGCTTTGCGATTATACAGTAGCCAAAACGGATTATATTTTGGAATATTCGGCGATGTTGCAGCGAGACAATTTCTTTGCGGCACAGTTTCACTCCGAAATCAGCGGTGATGTAGGCGAACAGATTTT
>NZ_JBMLRC010000244.1:0-1994 GCF_049241225.1 Emticicia sp. | reverse complement strand
TATGTTTCAAATCATTCCAGCCATTGACATCATCGACGGTAAATGCGTAAGGCTTACACAAGGTGATTATTCTCAGAAAAAAACTTACAACGAAAATCCGCTCGAAGTAGCCAAGATGTTTGAAGATGCGGGCATCAAACGCCTACATTTGGTTGATTTAGATGGAGCGAAAAATAAAAAAATCACCAATGCTAAGGTACTCGAAACCATTGCATCAAAAACCAATCTTCACATTGATTTTGGCGGAGGTGTACAATCGGATGACGACATTCGTTTGGCCTTTGACTGTGGTGCAAAGCAAATCACAGGCGGAAGCATTGCCGTTAAAAACCCCGAATTATTTGAAGAATGGCTCAAAAGATTTGGCAGCGAAGCCATTATTTTGGGAGCAGATGCCCGTAACGAAAAAATTGCGGTAAGTGGTTGGGAAGAAGATTCGGGCGTTTGGGTATATGATTTTGTGGGCCAATGGATTGCCAAAGGCGTAAAATATACTATCAGTACCGACGTAGCCAAAGATGGACTTTTGCAAGGGCCTTCAGTTGATTTATACAAGAAAATGCAAGCTCAATTCCCTGATTTACAAGTAATTGCGAGTGGTGGCGTGAGTTCAATGCAAGATTTAGAAGATTTAGCCGAACTCAATATCTTTGGCGTAATCGTCGGCAAAGCCATTTACGAAGGTCGTGTTACTTTGAAAGAAATAGAACGCAGATTTTTATGATTCTTATGATAAGTTATGATGAAAGATTCTGAAATCAACTTTAAACATTCTGAACTTACAGGGCGAATAATTAAGGCTTTTTATAAAGTTTATAATATTAGGGTATGGTTTCTTAGAAAAAGTATACGAAAATGCTTTTTTAATAGAGTTGAGAAAAATTGGCTTACAATGTTCACAACAGTATCCAATTGATGTGTTTTATGAAACAGAAAAAGTGGGTTATTATTACGCAGATATTATCGTAGAAGATAAAATTATACTTGAGCTAAAAGCGGCTGAAGCATTGAGTCCAGAACATGAAGCCCAATTAACCAATTATTTAAGAGCAACTGATATTGAAGTGGGACTTTTGATAAATTTTGGGAAAGAGCCACAATTTAAAAGAAAGGTATTTTCAAATGACCACAAGCCAAATCTTAAAAAATCATCATAATCATAAAAATCAGCGTTCCATATTATGATTTACGAATACCAAAAAGACGAATACACAATTAGCACCGATAAAACCAAATTACAATTCGATGTAATTCATGGCTTTTTATCGACAAGCTATTGGTCGCCCAATATTCCGATGGAAATCGTAAAGCGTGCCGCCGAGCATTCAACAACTTTTGGTATTTACAAAAACTCCCTCCCTATCGGGGAGAGTTGGGGTGGGGCTTCTCAAGTAGGCTATGCCCGAATCATTTCCGACTATGCTACTTTTGCTTACTTGGCCGATGTTTTTGTTTTAGAGAGCGAAAGAGGCAAAGGTATTTCAAAATGGCTGATGGAATGTATTACTCAACAACCTGATTTACAAGGGCTTCGTAGGTGGATGCTTGCCACTCGTGATGCCCACGGACTTTATGCACAATTCGGTTTCACTCCTCTGGATAACCCGGATATAATGATGCAAATTGCCCGACCAAATATTTATAACGAGTAGCAGTATTGATAACTGTTTACTGATAACTGTTCACTGAAAAATGCTTACAAAAAGAATCATACCTTGTTTAGATATAAAAGATGGCCGTACCGTCAAAGGTACTAATTTCGTAAACCTTCGTGATGCTGGCGACCCCGTAGAACTCGGTGCCGAATATGCCCGCCAAGGAGCGGACGAATTAGTATTTCTCGACATCACAGCTACCGTCGAAGAACGCAAAACGCTACTTGATTTAGTGCGTAGAGTTGCCCATACCATCAATATCCCGTTTTGTGTAGGTGGCGGAATCGGGTCGGTTGCTGATGTTTCTAAGCTTTTAAACGCAGGTGCCGATAAAGTATC
>NZ_JBMLRC010000243.1:0-2218 GCF_049241225.1 Emticicia sp. | reverse complement strand
GTGAAACGATTTCACTTATTGATTTTTTGGTAGCAATCTTCGCCCAAATCTTCACTGCCTTTCCAAAAGTGAAACGATTTCACTTATTGATTTTTTGGTGGCAATCTTCGCCCAAATCTTCACGGCTTTTCCAAAAGTGAAACGATTTCACTTTTGGAAAAATAAATATATAAATTGTAATATATTGTTTTGATAAATATATATGATTTTATATATTTGTAAGAAAATAACTCAAAAAAAGCATGATAAGTATCGAAATTGTTCGAAAATTCTTAAACTCAAAACCTTCGATTAACCGTACTCAGTTAGAAAAAGAGGCTGGAATTCCGGCAACAACTATATATAAAGCACTCGAAGGAGTGCAACCGTTTTCAGCAAAACACCTTGAAAAGTTGGAGGTAGTCATGCGAAATTATGGTTACTCTGAAAACTCATTTTCAAAGGCTCGCTGTGTATCATTGATAAATCATAAGGGTGGGGTGGGGAAGACCACCACGACCATTAACTTAGGAAAAGCACTGACACTTCTGGGATATAAAGTTCTGCTGGTTGATATGGATTCTCAAGGAAATCTGTCACAATGTTTTGGGGTGCATAATCCTGAAAAACAAGTGATAGAATCTTTGATTACGAGAGAACCATTACCGATTTTGGAAGTAGAGGAAAATTTATTTCTTGCTCCGTCGGATATCAAGATGGCTACTTACGAAATTAAGCTGATAACTGAGGTTGGTTCTGAAATGCGTTTAGCCCGAAAGATCCAAGCACTCACTGACCAGTATGATTTTATACTTTTTGATTGCCCACCATCGCTTGGCGTCATGACAATTTCAGCACTTAATGCTTCGACCGAATGTATTATTCCAATACAGCCAGAAAGTTCGGCGTTTAATGGGGTGCGTAACCTGATTGAAAAAATTGATAATGTTAAAGAATATACAAATCTGACCTTAAAAGTTAGAGGCTTTCTTTTTACGATGGTGCATCCTAATCAGACGATTCATCAGGCAATTATGGAAAACGTGCAAGAAACCTACCCAACAATTCCTGTTTTTGAGAGTATGATTGAAAATCAGACTGTTATTAAACAGAGTCAATATTTGAATGAAGATATCTTTAGATTTGATGGTAAATCAAAAGCCGCTAAACAGTATATGGCATTGGCAAAAGAAGTAGCTTCGGTTGAAACAAAATAAAATTAAGAGAAATGGCCTCAAAGAAAGAACTTTTCAAGAAAAAAGCACAAGAATTAACCACCATACACAATATTCCAAAACCAACAGCACTGGGAGCCTTCAATGATATCGAACGAGTAAAAAGTAGTATTGAAATACTGCCTGAGCTACAGGCATTTATTAGACCACTCACCGACGAACAATTCGGCCAACTCGAGCAAAATATCTTGGCACATGGCTGTCAGGATGCTCTAATTTTGTGGGAAACATCGGCCTATGATTTGGGTAGGGGAGAGTCTGAACTTTCGGTGTATGTGCTGATTGATGGACATAATCGTTATAAAATTTGCAAAAAAAATAGTATTGATTTTAAGATTATGCTCAAAACCTTTGAGAGTATCGAAGCGGTAAAAGAGTATATGATTGACTTGCAAATAGGGCGAAGGAATCTGACGCTCGAAGAAGAATCGTATTATAGAGGCTTAAAATATAATGCACAAAAAGGCAAAAGGGGAGTAGCATTACAATTGGCTCAGGAGGGTAGGGGAGAAGAGGTTGTAAATATTGCCGAAAACCTTGCCGAACAGTTTAATGTGACTTCTCGGACGATTAAAAATGATGGAAAATTTGCTTCTGGCTTAAATAAGCTTTCAAGCGAACTTCGCCAAGAGGTTTTGCAGGGAAAAAGCAAAATAAGTAAGAAAGAGATTCAGGCACTCGCAGACGCTGATTTTGAAGAAAATTCAATCAAATCTTTGGGCGAGATTATAAATGAAGCAAACACAAACGAAAATCTTTCGCCAAAAACAGAAAAACTTTTGTTGGAAATCAAAAAAATGGCCGAAAAAGTTCGTTCAAAGAAAGCCTGCGAACAACTGATTGCGAAATTGAATGAGTTGAAGGATATGCTTTGAAATATCAGAGCATATTTATTAGACTCTGGCTCATGATATGATATAACTTGCTGATAATTAGATTCACAGATATAAAAAATTATGATAATGTTTTTTTATGTTTAACATAATAAAAGTTATAAAACGATA
>NZ_JBMLRC010000242.1:4035-6138 GCF_049241225.1 Emticicia sp. | reverse complement strand
TTAGAGTTATTTTATTATAAATGTTTCAGGAAGCAAAATTTCTTTATGTGGCTTCCTTTAATCACCTTTAAGAAAGTGGATTTATTTTCATTTATACAATAAGACAAATCATAGATAAAATTGTAAAATTATTATTGTCTTTTTTTTAGAATATAAATAATACTTTTCTATTTTTGCTTCATGAATAAGAAATATCGCTATTGAAGTCATTCCCAATATCGTTTATTTATTCAGAATCAATTATCATCTAAAATCTTTATCAAATGAAAAATGTGCGTTTTTTTAGGCTTTTGAGTCTATCTTTCTTATTGTTGATGAATTTGACGGTTTTTTCACAAAAGAAATGGGGTGGCATGACACTCTATACTGTGCGTAATGAAATGGGAAAAGACCCAAAAAATACGTTGAAACAAATAGCTGACTTAGGGTATAAGTACATTGAGGCTGTTGATTATAAAGATGGAAAATTTTATGGAATGGCTCCCGACGAATTCAAGTCGTATTTAAAAAGTTTAGGATTGCAACCTATTTCGGTTCACATGGGTTCGATGACGATCGATAATGCTGATAAATTAATTGCTGATGTGAAAGCTGCTGGTTTTAAGTACTTCGTTGCTCCAGTTCCACCGATGGGAATGTTTAAATTCGACCCAAAAACAAGGTCTTTAGCTATGGAAGGAACAGTAGAGAAATTAACTGATATTCTGAATACAATTGCTAAAAAAGCTCATGCGGCTGGTTTAGAGTTTCTTTATCATAACCATGATTTTGAACTTAAACCCAATAAAGATGGCGTGGTGGTATTAGATTATTTATTGGAGCATCTTGACCCTAAATATGCAAATTTTCAAATGGATTTGTATTGGGTAACTAAAGCTGGAGTTGACCCAGTGGCCTACTTTCAAAAATACCCAGGACGCTTTAAGATTTGGCACGTAAAAGACATGGATTCGCAAGAACGATTTGCTCCAGTTGGACAAGGAAAAATTGATTTTAAGCGAATCTTAGCGAACAAAAAATTATCAGGAATGAAATACTACATAGTAGAGCAAGATATGACTTTTGATGGCTTGCAGCCTATGGAAGCTATCAAAATCAGCAAAGAAGGCTTAAAGAAATTTGGTTTCAACTAATCTGATTTTGCAATAAATTACTACCCCAAAGGTTTATCGACCAGATGAGTCTTTGGGGTAATTAGTTTCTAAACCTATACAAATATGGGGCTTTATTGGCCGCACCAGTAAATTTCTTTTCGAGGCGTTCGAGTACATTCATATCTAAGATTTTCTTTTGGAAGTTATTTCTTGCAAAAGGTTTATCATACACCGCCTCGTAGAGTTCTTGTACTTCTTTCATCGTGAAGGTTTCTGGTAGAAGGTTGAAACCTATGAGCTTTTGGTCGAGATACTGGCGGAGTGTTTCGAGTGCTGTATTTACCATCTCGTTATGGTCCATTATCATTTGAGGTATTTTTTTTACACTATACCACTCTACCGACTCGTCGAAGATACCCGTCTTTGGGCTTACTTTATTAATATCAACCAAAGCATAATAACCAATCGAAACGAATCTTTTCGATAGCCATTTTACGTCGGTATCATTGAGCAGACCGTTTTCTGTGACTTGATGCTTGAGTTTGTTTAAATTTTGAGAAATTTCCTGATTGATACGTGTCGGTTCACCAAAAACCCTGTATTGTTCAAGATAAATATCCTTCAAACCCGTACGTTCCTCCAAAATTCTTTTAGCGGCTTCATCAATACTTTCTTCTTGTTTGATAAACCCTCCAGGGAGTGTCCAAAGTGGAATCTCGATATTTACTTTCGGAACCAAAACTTTCAGTTCTCTTTCTCTATATCCAAAAATGACACAATCTATCGAAAGCTGATGTATATAGTTGTCTTCGTCAAATAATTTCATGTTGATGTGCTTAGTCTCGACAAATTTCGGAATGATAAACTGGTATTACAATAAATTTTTTATCCTCGAAATATGCCGTTTGTAAAATATTAATATTCAAAGATACAATATTAAAAAATAATATTGTCTTAATTTTAGACAATATTGAAAATCTTTTTACATTTGCTTAAAAATAGACCTTTC
>NZ_JBMLRC010000242.1:0-3935 GCF_049241225.1 Emticicia sp. | reverse complement strand
AAAACATGAAAAAAACAGCCGTAATAACAGGTGCCGCCCGAGGAATCGGTTTAGAAATAGCCAAAAGATTCAATAGGGAAGGGTACCATGCAGTGATTCTCGACATTGATACGGCTGAATTAGCCAAATGTGAAGAAAATTTAAAAGGTCAAGAAGGTTTTTCATTCTTTAACTGCGATGTGTCTAATCATCAGTCAGTTAGCGAGACATTTGCACAAATTACGGCTCAATTTTCGGCGGTTCATGCACTGGTCAATAATGCAGGAATAGCCATTTTTAAACCTGCCCAAGAAATTAGTTTTGATGATTGGAGTGCTGTAATGGGCGTAAATCTAAACGGTACGTTTTTGTGTAGTCAGGCTTGTTTTGTGGCATTGGTGGCAGGAAAAGGGAGTATCGTAAATATCGCCAGTATTTCGGGCGTTCGTGCCAGTACCTTACGCATTGCCTATGGCACAAGCAAGGCAGCAATCATGCACTTAACCAAACAACAGGCAGTTGAATACGGCAATATGGGTGTGCGTGCCAATGCCGTTGCCCCAGGCCCAGTAGAAACCGAAATGGCAAAGTTGGTACATAGTGCTGATATTCGTACCTCTTATGCAGATGCCATTCCGTTGGCTCGCTACGGCACTACCGAAGAAATCTCGAATGCCGTTTATTTCTTGTGTAGCGAGCAAGCAAGCTATATCAATGGTCAAATTCTGTGTGCCGATGGTGGTTTCGATGCAGCTGGAGTAGGTTTGCCAAGTTTGAGAACCCCTAACCGTAGCGGCGGTCGCCCCTAAAGAGGGAACTATTTAAAAAGTATTTTTGAGAATTGTCTATTGAAAACAAAATATATTAAATCCCCCTTTAGGGGTTAGGGGTATGAAACGACACATTTGGTTAGCTATTATTGCCTCTGCTTTGGGCTTTTTTGTTGATTTATACGACATCATGATTTTGAGCGTCGTGCGAAAACCCAGCCTTTTGGCTATGGGTGTAGCCGAAGCTGATTTGCTTTCAAAAGGAGTTTGGCTTATCAATATTCAGATGGCAGGTATGCTTATCGGAGGTTTTATCTGGGGAATTATTGGCGATAAAATGGGTCGATTATCGGTTTTATTTGGCTCTATTATTTTATATTCTTCCGCTACTTTTGCTAATGCCTATGCTCCCAATTTTGAAATCTACTTGTTATTAAGATTTTTGGCAGGAATCGGTTTAGCGGGAGAATTAGGTGCTGCCATCACGCTCGTAACCGAACAAATGCCTCAAAAATTCAGAGGAATTGGCCCTGCTATTATCGGTGGTTGTGGAATGTTGGGAGCTATTTTTGGGGCATATATTGGAGGTAAATATTCGTGGCAATTTACCTATCAATTAGGCGGAGGTTTGGGTTTTGTGTTGTTGATTCTTCGTTTAGGTGTGCTGGAATCGGGACTTTTCAATGAAATGAAAGGAAAAACCAGCAATAGAGGCGATTTGCGATTGCTTTTCAAAAACAAAGATTATATCAAAAAATATATCAGTATTTGTGTCTTGGGCTTTCCTGTGTGGTATGTCAACGGAGTAGTGATGACGTTCACGCCCGAAATTGCCAAAGCTTGGGGAATGACGCAGGCACCGACTGTTTCAGAGGTGGTCATTTATTACTTTTTGGGACTAACCTTCGGGGATTTAACGGGTGGCTTCGTGAGTCAATATTTCCAAAGCCGTAAAAAAGCCATTCGCCTATATTTATCACTTTATGCCTTAGCTGCTATTGTGTTCTTTGTTGTGGGTAATCAATCTGCTTTGATTTATAAAGGTTTGATTTTGTTCTTGGGCTTCTGTGTAGGATATTCGATTGTCTTGCTTACGCTCGCTGCCGAGCAGTACGGAACAAATATCAGAGCTACCGTGACGACTTCTTCATTGAATATCCTACGTGCAACGGTTATTCCGCAAACATTACTTTTCGAGTTTCTGAACCCGTACATCGGTACTGTAAATTCGGCAATGGCGGTAGGTGTAGTAGCTATTTTACTGGCATTTTGGGGGCTTAGCAATTTAGAAGAGACATTTCATAAGGATTTGAATTATACGGAAGAAAATTGATAGTAATATAATCGAAATAAAAATGGATTTAGATTCAATAATAAAAACCTTAAATGAGAAAAGGTATGCTCAAAATGAAGTGTTGACCGAAGAAGAAAGAAGCGTATTAAATATTTATACTCCTGAAAATCGTCTTATTGTTTATGGTACTTTAGCTCCAAACAAACCGAATCATCGTGTTGTCGAGCATATTAGAGGAACTTGGTTCGAAGGAATCGTTAAGGGAAAATTAGAAAGTAAAGGCTGGGGTGCGGCATTGGGCTATAACGGATTTAAGCCAGCAACAATAGAGGAACAACAGTTAATTAAAGCATATATTCTTTTTTCAAATGAATTAGTAGCTAATTGGCAAATGTTAGATGAATTTGAAGGAAATGGTTACAAACGGATATTTGCCAAATTTGAATTGGAAAACGGTGATGTAGGGATTGGAAATATCTATGCCCTCAATGACGAATAAAAAAATGTCTAAAAGCAAAAATTACAGGATTCTCAAATAAATTTTAATTACATGAAAAAACAGCGTACAACAATCATAAAAGGGCTTTTGAAGTCGGTTTTTATGTTGTTTTTGGTCAATTCTCTGTTTGCACAAACCAAACTCAATGTGTTGGTTTTTAGCAAAACGGCGGCGTTTCGGCATCAGTCTATCGAGGCAGGTAAAAAAGCCTTAGATAAAATGGCTAAAGAAAAAGGCTTTGGCGTGAGTTTTACAGAAGATGCAGGTCAGTTTACGGAAGCAAATTTGAAGAAATTCAATGCCGTTATTTTCTTAAACACAACGGGCGATATTTTGAATAACGAACAGCAAAATTCTTTTGAACGATACATTCAAGCGGGTGGGGGCTATGTGGGTGTTCACGCCGCCACTGATACCGAGTATGATTGGCCTTGGTACAATAAATTGGCTGGTGCATGGTTTCTCGACCACCCAATGCCCAATAATGTGCAAAAAGGTAAGTTTTATGTAACCAAAAAGAACGAACTAACCGCAGGAATGCCCGACGAGTTTGAGCGTTCGGATGAGTTTTATAGCTTCAAAGATATTTCGCCAAAAATCAATGTGGTCGTAAAAATTGATGAAAAATCTTATCAAGGAGGCAAAAACGGTGCTGACCACCCAATTAGTTGGTTTCAAGAGTTCGAGGGCGGACGCTCATTTTATACTGCCATGGGGCATACGGACGAAACTTTCTCAGAGCCACTTTTCTTGAATCATCTTTGGGCGGGTATCAAATACGCTGCGGGTGGCGAAACACCAAAGCCATTAGATTTCTCGAAGGCTCGTCCAGAAGAAAATCGTTTTACGAAAGTTGTTTTAGAAGAAAAACTCGACGAACCTGTCGAGCTAACTTTACTTGATAACGACCGTGTACTTTTCATTCAACGTAAAGGAGAAGTAAGACTTTATAACACAAAGACCAAAACACTTAAAACGATTACTAAACTTCCTGTGAGCCTAAAATACGTAAACCGTGAAGGTAAGGAATCGGTGGCTGAAGATGGACTTTTAGGCTTGAATAAAGACCCTAATTTCGCTCAAAATCACTGGATTTACCTATATTATTCTTCTTTGAAAGGTTCATACAACGTACTTTCAAGATTTACTATGAAAGGCGACGAAATTGATTTGAGTTCTGAAAAAGAAATGCTCAAAGTAGAAACCCAACGTGAAGAATGTTGCCACACGGGTGGCTCGATTGATTGGGATAAATCAGGTAATTTGTTCCTTTCTACGGGAGATAACACCAATCCACACGCTTCGAATGGGTATAGCCCAAGCGATGAACGTCCGGGAAGAAGTCCGTGGGATGCTCAAAAATCTTCGGCCAATACCAACGATTTACGTGGTA
>NZ_JBMLRC010000241.1:0-2365 GCF_049241225.1 Emticicia sp. | reverse complement strand
AAGCATAACCAACACTCAGCTGAGGTATAAGTAAGTTTTCTACCTTTACATCGGCAGCGTTATATTTTACTAAAACTTTTTGCTGAAGGTCTGCAAAATATTCTTTTTCAGATACCCGCATTTGGTAATATCTATTCGCAGAAACTCCCGACGCAAGTCTAATTTCGTGGTTTTTTATGGTAAATTTTGTCGCCAAACTTAAATCTAAGTAGCGATTATTTACTTGTCTGAGTTTAGCAATATTCGTGGTGTTTTGTATCGTATAATTTTCAGCGGGAATATCAAAAGTTTGATTACTTCGCATATTACTCACCGATACGCCAATATGTCGAGAAAACCAATGGGTGTATTTTTGTCTGAAGAAATACGCATTTGGCATCGAATTTCCTTGATAACTGCCTATTTCGGTACTGAATTCGTTGCGAAAGTCAGATTTGTTTTGAGCAAAAACTTCAGAGGAAATAATTCCCACAAATAACACAAAAAATATCTTTTTCATAGTTTTTTCAGAATAAATAGCCAGTTTTAATACCAAAAGTTACAAAATTCCCAGTATTACTATTGGCGTGAAAATTACCTCTTAGCCACCCACCCATCAACATCCGCTTTGTGAGCAGATAGTTGTAATCGGCCGTAAATTGAAATCCCCAAAAACTTCGCCTGTTATGTCCAAAGTTTTTTGAATCACTTTGGTTGAAGTAAACGGGATAGACGTATGTTCCAGAAGGAGTTATGTTTTGTCCTTGTCCCGCTCTTAAACCTTCATAAGTCATTAGATTAAGTCCTCCTGCTATGCCAATTCTATGCTTTTTTAAATAAAGTGGTAAAAATTTAATTTCGGTGTAAAAAGCGATGGTATTCTCTAAACCAATGTTTAAATAATTCTGCCAAGAATCGGCAATAAGGCTTGGTTGCATCGTGTTTATTCCGACCGTAACCCCCAAGCGTTTCCGTAGATAGCGTGTGTAAGAATTTTCATATAATGTCTTAGAATTCATGTCTTCTCCTTCTTTTCCAAGCATAAAACTGACTTCATTTTTATAAAATGGTATCTCGGATTGCTGTTTTTCATAAGTCTTGTTTTTTCGAGGAGCCAGCAAAAACTTGCGAAGGGGTAAAATTCTATATCCAATGCTCAATGAAAAATAGTCATATTGAAAACCAAACGGAATATTATCGTTTTTGAAATTAATATTGCCAACCAAGGGCGAAAGACTTCGATGATAATTAAAATCAATCATAAAACCACCCGCATCAAAACCAACGCCAAGGCGAGTATCAAGATGAATTTTGTTGAAGGCATCAGTAAAACTACTCCGAGCTTCATATTTTGCTAATTCTTCTAGCCAATATTCTTTTTGATATTTTCCGTTGCCCGTGAGGTCATTTTCGTAGATTTTAAGCTGTTTTTGAATATTTTCAAGTTCACTACCGCTATAATAATATCCATCTGTTTTTTGATTAGTCATAAAATTTACGCCCAACGAAGCGTTCAATCTGAGCCACGGCAAGGGTTTGTAGGCATACCCTATTCGAGGGTTTATTAAACCAAAGCGATTAGGATAAGCTCCGCTGTTTCGTGCGGAAGAAACGTATTTAGATAAATAATATCGATTGAGGTTAAGTTCTGCCGAAAACATGCTTTTTTTTGTATCAATTCGAGCAAAAATGCCGCCTGATGTGCGAAGCGATGCTTGAATGTTTGTAAAATAAATACCATTATTGAAACCTAAAATAGGCTGACCATCTGTATATGAAGTACCATCTCCGATGGGGGAATTCATCCTGACCCCAACGGTCAATTCCTGTGCGTGTACCGACGAAATGGTGAGCAGAAATATTAGTAACTTTTTCATAATCAATTATTTGTGTGTTTGTAGGTTTTTGTCAATGTGAACAGTAATCGGGCTGTATGAATTCTGAATTTGCACCAGCGGTTTCTTAGATTTTGTATCAAAAAGTAGTGTTTCTTGATTATTATAATTGCTTAAAAATTCTCGGTAAGCACTCGGTGTATTGATTTGCGAGTATGTTGTGCCGAGGTCGAATCTGAAATCTTCAAAACGTCTAACATTGACTTCAATGGCCGAGCGAGAAGCATTGACCACGAGTTTATCAAGTGAATTGAAAAGATTTAATTTTACGCTACCGTATTTCGATTCCAAAAGTGTGGTTCCGCTCGGGTTGTAAAGTTCAACAACCGCTTTTTCTGATTTGCAGACAAAACTTCCATCAAGGTTTTCGGCATAAACGTCGCCAAACGATGATTCGATGTTGAGCTTTCCCGAAACATCGGTCAAATTAAGTTTGCCGAAATTAAATTTTACGGCCAATTCTCCCGAAAAATCATTGACCGAAATATTGC
>NZ_JBMLRC010000240.1:0-11197 GCF_049241225.1 Emticicia sp. | reverse complement strand
GTGGTGTCCATTGCTGTTTCGCAGATACGTTTGATGAGCGTTTTTCCATCTATTAATAAAAGTTGCTTCGGAGCTCCCATACGAGAAGATGCACCCGCAGCAAGAATAATTATTGATACATTCATGCGTTTTTACTTTTTCTATCAATGTGCTTCCAACCAGTTTTCGCCAATTCCCATTCCAGTTTCCATTTTAACAGCCATCGGAATTGCCGTGCACATCAGCTCATTTACCTTAGTTTTTAAGAAATCAACTTCCGAGCGATGAGCATCAAAAACAAGTTCGTCATGCACTTGCAGAATCATGCGTGATTTGAGTTGTTCTTGTTTCATGAAATCATGAATATTTATCATCGCAACTTTTATCATGTCAGCCGCTGAGCCTTGGATGGGAGCGTTGATGGCATTACGCTCGGCAAAACCTCGGTCGGTCATGTTTTGTGAGTTGATGTCACGCAAATATCTTCTGCGACCTAAAATAGTTTCAACAAACTTCATTTCACGGGCTTTGTTGATGGTGTCGTCCATGAATTGTTTGATTTTTGGAAACTCAACCCAATAGGCATCAATAATATCTTTGGCTTCGCCACGAGGGATATTGAGTCTTTGTGATAAACCAAAAGCCGAAATACCGTAGATAATACCAAAATTGACCATTTTTGCTTTCCGACGCATATCTGAAGTAACATCAGGAATACCTACTTTGAAAACTTTTGAGGCCGTAGTTGAGTGAATATCAATGCCTTGATTGAAGGCTTCGAGCATACTTTCATCGCCACTGAATGCTGCCATGATGCGGAGTTCGATTTGCGAGTAATCGGCTGAAAGAATTACATAATCTTCATTTCGAGGTACAAATGCTTTTCTGATTTCACGCCCACGTGGTGTACGAATCGGAATATTCTGTAAGTTTGGGTTTGTTGAACTCAAACGTCCCGTTGCCGCAACTGCTTGATTATAAGATGTATGGATTCGTCCTGTCTTTTTTGAAACCAACGATGGAAGAGCATCAACGTAAGTATTCTTGAGTTTTACTAATTCTCTGAAATCCAGTATTTTACGAACAATTTCGTGGTCGTTTTCGAGTTTCGATAAAATATCTTCACCAGTGGCATACTGTCCAGTTTTGGTTTTTTTTGCCTTGCTGTCAAGTTTGAGTTTTTCAAATAAAATATCACCCAATTGCTTTGGCGAAGCAACATTAAATTCCTGCCCAGCCAATGTGAAAATATCAGTTTGGATTTGCTTTACGTCAGTTTCAAGCACACTCGACATTTCGTGTAAGGCATTCATATCAATTCTTACACCCTCCATTTCCATATTGGCCAATACATTCACCAAAGGCATTTCTACTTTTTCGAGTAGCTTTTGCTGTTGAGAGTCGGCCAATTTTGGTTCGAGTATTTGTTTGAGTTGGAGCGTTATATCTGCATCTTCTGCGGCATAATCTTTAATTTTTTCAACGGCTACATCTCTCATACTACCTTGCCCTTTTCCTTTGCCAATCAAGGTTTCGATTGAAACTGGGTCATAATTGAGGTAAACATTTGCCAAATAATCCATTCCGTGGCGTTGTTCGGGTTCGATGATGTAATGAGCCAGCATCGTATCAAACATTTTACCTTTCAGCTCAATGCCATAGTTTTTAAGTACCATGAGGTCGTATTTGATGTTTTGTCCGATTTTTGTAATCGATTCATTTTCAAATACTTCCTTAAATTCATTCATTACCAGTTGGGCTTCTGCTTGGTCGCTCGGAATCGGAACGTAGAAGGCTTCGCCAGCGTAATAGGCAAACGAAAGTCCAACAATTTCTGCATCTACGGCATCAACCGAAGTGGTTTCTGAATCAAAACAAAATTCGTCTTGATTACTCAAATACTGAATCAAACTTTTGCGTAGGGCAGGGGTATCCATCAAATGGTATTCATGAACTTTATTCAGAATCGTGTCTTTGACAGCATTGGCTCTAAATTGTAGTTCTTCTTCCTCTTCAAATGGCGTTTGTGATGGTTCAGCAGTTGACGCATTCGATGGAGAAGCCATTGCCTCAAACATCGAAATTTGTGTACCAGACTTTGCTTTTATGGCATTTACAGGCGAAACAGCATTTGAGGATGCACTGCTCGAAGGCTGTTTACTACTTGTCGAAGGCTCTTGTGGTTCGTTTGGTAATAATCTTTTACGCAGCGTACGGAACTCCAATTCATCCAAAAGTGGCGACATGAGTTCGGGCTTTGGTGCTGTTATTTTCAAGAATTCTTCATCAAAATCAATGGGAACATCTAACTCAATTCGAGCCAGTTTTTTTGATAAAAATGCCTGTTCCTTGTTATTTCTAATTGCTTCGGCAATTTTTCCAGTCAATTTATCGGCATTTTCATACAAACCTTCAACCGAACCATAAGTTGCAATCAATTTTGCTGCTGTTTTCTCGCCCACTCCTGGCACGCCCGGGATATTATCAACGGCATCGCCCATTAGTCCAAGCAAATCAATTACTTGTTCTGGTCTTTCGATACCCCATTTCTCACAAACTTCTTTTACTCCCAACTTTTCGGCATCTTTTCCAAAAATCGCTGGTTTGTACATATATATATGGTCTTCTACCAACTGCCCATAATCTTTATCTGGGGTCATCATGAATACCTCAAAATCGTGTTTTGCTGCTCGCTTAGCAATCGTCCCGATTACGTCATCGGCTTCATAGCCTGGTATCATCAACAGTGGAATATCCATTGCCTCAACCAATTTTTTTACATAAGGTATTGCAATCGTAATATCTTCTGGTTGTTCTTGGCGATTAGCTTTATATTCTGGAAACCATTCATTTCTAAATGTACCTCCCGGTAAGTCGAAGGCAACACCTATGTGCGTAGGTTTTTCTTTTTGAATTACTTCTAAAATTGCATTGGCGAAGCCGAACACACAACTTGTATTTAGGCCAGTAGAGGTAATTCGTGGAGCTTTGATAAAAGCAAAGTGAGCTCTGTAAATAAGAGCCATTGCATCCAACAGAAAAAGTTTTTTTGTGGGCATTGTATTGATGATGTTAATTTTTGTGGCTCTAAATTACGTTGATTTTTTTTAAGTGAAGAAATAAATTAAATTTGTGGGTAATAATTGTTTAAAAATCATCATTTTTAAGCGATAAACTTTGGCTAAACTAAAATCAGGAATTTCAAATGCGTAAAATACTATCTCTATTACTTATTATTTTGAGTGTAACATTTGGTATTGCTCAGACCACAACAACGCCCGCAAAAAAAACTACCCCTAAGCCAGTGCCAGCTACAACCAAGGAAAAACCTAAGGTCGTACCCGAAAAAGTAATAAAAACAGAAAAAGCCGCCAAAGCTGAAGAAATAGAAGAGGAATTAACACCCGAAAATACTCAAATCGGAAATCCGACACCGAACAAGGTTGAGCCTACGAGAGTTTATGATTATACGAATTCTGATTTGCTTGTTAAGTGGCACGAATTGATTTTTGAGTTAATCGAACAAACTCAAGGATACAGCCCCAATGTAGCATCTCGAAACATGGCTTACATCAATTTGGCAGCTTACGAGTCGATTTTGCCAGCAAATTTGAGCAATATTTCTCTGTCTGACCAGTTACAAGAATTTCATCGCCCAGATAGCTTGAATATAGATGGTAGATTTTTCAATCCGGCAGTGGCTTTGAATTCAGCCGTTTTTAAATTGGTTGACAAACTTTTTATTTCTGCTCCTTACATTTGGATGGAAAAAGTTTATGCTCTTAATGATTCAGTCAATGCACATTTTACCAGACAGCTTTCGCCCGATGCCATGAAAAAATCGAAACTTTATGGAGCAAAGATTGCTTTTTGGATTTATGAATATTCAAAGAATGATGGCGGACATCAATCATTTTTACGTACCTACAGTATGGGGTATAAATTGCCGATTTGTCAGTCATGTTTTGAAATCAATCGAGTAGCAGATTTAGAAAATACTGGGCCGCTGCACCCGAAATGGGGAGAAAACCGAACTTTCTTAGCCAAAAACCAAGAAGAAATTGATATAAAACCCAAAGTTGAGTTTTCGATTTATCCAAACTCAGCATTCTATAAAATGGCCAAAGAAGTGTATGATATTTCAAAACAAGTTGTGCCAAATAGCGAGAAGTTACAAATTGCTAACTTTTGGGACGATGCCGCAACATTTACTTATACGGCTCCGGGACACTCAATTTCGATTTTGACTCAAGTTTTAAAACAAAAACCAGTTGATTTAGCAAGTGCTACCGAGCTCTACAGCAACTTAGCGATTGCTATCAGTGATGCTTTCATAGTAACATGGAGAATTAAGTATCAAAACAATCTAATCCGACCAATTGCTTATATCAAAAAATACATTGATAATCAGTGGGAACCAGCATTGCTCACGCCTCCATTCCCTGAATTTCCATCGGGGCATTCGGCTCAGACTTCAACAATGGCTACTGTGCTCACATCGAAAATTGGTGAAAACATAGGCTTTACTGATTATTCAAAGTACTTTGTTGGCCCGCCGAAGACTTTTTCATCTTTTTGGAATGCTGCCAAAGAATGTAGTATATCGAGGGTGTATGGTGGTATCCATTTTAGGGATGGAATTGAACAAGGCGAAGAGTTGGGTAAAATCATTGGAAAAAACGCACTTTCATTGCGATATAAAAAATAAGCTATGGATTATGACGTCATAATTGTTGGAGGTGGGCTTGGCGGCCTAATTTCATCTATACAACTTGCTAAAAAAGACCATAAAGTATTGCTGATTGAAAAATATGCTTATCCATTTAATAAAGTTTGTGGAGAGTATGTTTCAAACGAAGTAAGGCCATTTCTTGAACACCTTGGCTTGGATTTAGAGCAATTGGGCTGCACAGATATCAAAAAGTTTAAACTTACATCAACAAAAGGAAAAAGCCTCGAAACTAACCTTAAAATGGGTGGTTTTGGTATTAGTAGATACACACTTGATTACGAACTTTATAATATTGCTCAAAAATCAGGAGTTACATTTCTATTAAATACGAGTGTTGATGATATTCAAAAAATCAACGAAAAATTTTTTGTTGAGACAAATACCAATCAAACTTTCGAGACAAACCTTGTAATTGGTTCGTATGGCAAGCGAGGAAAGCTTGATAAATCACTTTTTCGTCAATTTCCAGAGCAAAAACAGTCATTTGTAGGGGTAAAGTATCATATAAAATACGATTTCCCCAAAGATTTGATAGCTCTTCATAATTTTAAAGGAGGCTATTGCGGTATTTCGGCAATCGAAGATGATAAATATTGTTTATGTTATCTTTCCGAAAGAAAAAATGTAAAGCAAAGCGGAGGAATCCACGAAATGGAATTGGACTTCATGTGCCAAAACCCATTTTTGTTTGATATTTTTCAGAATGCAGAGTTCTTGTTTGCACGTCCATTGGTCATTAACGAAATCATTTTTACTCCCAAATCATCGGTTCACAAGAATATCTTGATGGTGGGTGATACGGCAGGTTTAATTACTCCATTGGCTGGAAATGGTATGTCAATCGCCATTCGAGCGGGGGTTATTGCTTCAGAAATTATCCATGATTTTCTGCGTCAAAAAATCAGTAGGGAAGAAATGGAGGAAACTTATACCTATCGGTGGGACAAAAATTTCCGCAATAGATTATGGCGTGGCCGACAGCTTCAAAAACTTTTTGGCGATGAGTTTAATTCTAATTTGGCAATCTCGACACTCAAAAGAGTTCCATTTTTATTAAATCCAATTATTAGAGCCACACACGGCAAGACTTTGTAAAGAAAAAGTCTGCACCGCAGGTCTGACCATAATTAGTTAGACTTGCGGTGTAAATTTTATGGAATATCTAAATACTTGTGAGTCTGCAAACTAATTCTCCACTGTGGATTTTGCTTGATATACTCAACAATCAAAGGCTGCATCGTATCTTTCTTGCTCCATTCGGGTTGAAGCAAAAGCTGGCAATTTTTATTGACAAGTTTAGCGTATTTTTCAGCAAACTTAAAGTCTGATTTATTATAAACAATCACCTTTAGCTCATTTGCTTGTTCAAAAATACTTGGGTGAGCCTCTTTAAATTTTTTCGGTGAAAAACAGACCCAGTCCCAATGTCCCGACATTGGGTGTGCTCCCGAAGTTTCGATATTGGTCTGAAAACCAGCTTCTTTCAAAGCTGCCGTCAATGCATCTAAATTATACATCAGAGGTTCGCCACCTGTAATAACAGCTAATCGGCCATTGTGTTGGCTGGCATCAGCCACAATTTGGCTTATGCTTATTTTAGGATGAATTTCAGCGTCCCACGATTCTTTCACATCGCACCATACGCAGCCTACATCACACCCGCCCAAACGAATAAAATACGCTGCCCTTCCCGCATGAAAACCTTCGCCTTGCAGCGTATAAAACGCCTCCATGACAGGTAATTTATTTTCAGTAGAAATCATTTAATAATTAAAATATCTGCAAAAATACCAAAAAAATACCAAAATACGACCATTGTAAGAATAGTTGACAAATTTTCAACCTTTCTATCGTTATTATAGTTATAATGATGACTATTTTTGTGAGCAATTTCTTACCTAAGAATGTTTGAAATCGCATAATCCCAAAAAACAGAGTAAAACTTTTTACTTTTGAGTAGTTTCGAATTAATTCAATTCTCAATATATTTTCATGCAAGATTTTCAAAAAAAATACTGTAATTCACTTACTCAGTATTCACGCCGAAAAACAAATCAAATAAAAATTGGCGACCTTTATTTGGGTTCGGACTATCCTATTCGAGTTCAGTCAATGACCACCATTGATACAATGGATACCATTGGTTCGGTTGAGCAGTCAATACGAATGATAGAAAGCGGTTGTGAGTTGGTGCGTATTACGGCTCCGAGTGTAAAAGAAGCTCAGAATCTCGAAAATATAAAGAATGAACTAAGAAGAAGGGGCTATAATACACCTTTAGTTGCCGATATTCACTTCACGCCAAACGCAGCCGAATTGGCAGCTCGAATCGTAGAAAAAGTAAGGATAAACCCTGGCAATTATGCCGATAAAAAGCGTTTTGAAGTAATTGATTATACCGAAGAAAGCTACCAAGTTGAATTAGAGCGTATCAGAGAGCGTTTTTTGCCGCTTGTGAAAATTTGTAAAGAATATGGTACTGCCATGAGAATCGGAACGAATCATGGCTCGCTTTCAGACCGTATTCTGAGTCGATATGGTGATACTCCACTCGGGATGGTTGAATCAGCCTTAGAGTTTTTACGCATTTGTGAAGATGAAAGCTATTTCAATATCGTGATTTCGATGAAATCATCGAATCCACAAGTGATGGTGCAGGCGTATCGTCTTTTGGTACAAAGACTCGAAGAAGAAAAACTAAAACCGTATCCACTACATTTAGGCGTAACTGAAGCAGGTGAAGGCGAAGACGGCAGAATTAAATCTTCGATGGGAATCGGTACACTGCTTGAAGATGGATTAGGCGACACCGTTCGTGTAAGTTTAACCGAAGACCCTGAATTTGAAGCTCCGGTGGCTCGTTCACTCATAACAAAAAGTGCCGATTTGAGAGCAAAAGAGAGTTTTGATGCAATAAATAAAAACTCAGCATTTAAAACTCAGAATTCAGAACTATTTGAAGTTTCACCCATAAACCCATACAGTTATAGTCGTAGAGAGACTTTTGAGGTTGGGAACTTTGGTGCCTTGAATGTTCCGAGAGTCATTGCCGATTTCTCGAAAATTGATGTCGAATCTCATGATGATTTAAAACCAATCGGACATTTTTATTTGCCATTGCCAGATAAATGGCGAATGAATGATTTAGGAGCAGATTATATTTATTCTGGCAAAAAATCTGTGCCGTTTATGTTGCCAAATGGCCTCAAAGAAATTCTTGATTATGATGTTTGGCTTTCTCAGCCAGACCTACAAAATAAATTACCATTGTTTACGGTAGAAGAATTTTTCAATCCTGCCAAACAATTACATCAAACAATCAATTTTGTAGAAGTAAGCTTAGATGAACTAACGCCAGCATTTGTTGAGTATGTAAAAGAATACAAAAATACCGTCATTATTGCAAAAGCAAAAAATGCCGCTGCAATGGTTGAACTTAGAAGTTTTTATTTTCAAGTTTTGAAGTTTTCTATCAAAAATCCAGTAATTTTAAGTAAAGATTATGAGGCAATTTCTGATAGCGATTTTCAGCTTTTTGCAGCAACAGATTTTGGTGGTGTATTGATTGAAGGCTTCGGCGATGGAATCATGATTGGCTTGCCTAATTTAGCAGATAAAAATGAAAAATTGGAGCGTCTGAAAACTGTGAATAGTACTTCATTCGGTATTTTGCAAGCTGCTCGCACTCGCATGAGTAAAACGGAGTATATCAGTTGCCCATCTTGCGGCCGTACTTTATTCGATTTGCAGGAAACAACGGCCATGATTAGAAAACGCACCGACCACTTGAAAGGTGTAAAAATTGGTATCATGGGTTGTATCGTAAATGGCCCAGGAGAAATGGCCGATGCTGATTATGGTTATGTGGGCATCGGAAAAGATAAAATTGCACTTTATCGTGGGCAAACCGTTATGAAAAAGTCAGTTCATGCCGATAATGCAGTAGATGAGTTAATTGAGCTTATCAAAGAAGACGGTCGTTGGTTTGAGCAGGAAGTACTTGAGTACGCCGAATAGTAAGCGTAAAATAATAGAAAAGCAGTCAACAATTTCAAAATAATACCACGATGCTAAATAAACTAAAAGAATTCTTTTCCATTGGGCCTGTTTTTAGTTACTTCTTTAGAATTTTTCAGAAAGATAAAGATGGCAAATATCCGCATAGTTTCAATCTGAAAATGATGCACGGAATCAATAAAATATCAATTTTGATGTTTTTGGTTTGTTTGATTATCATGGTTACACGTTGTGCCACTCGTTAATTTTGATGGATTTAGAGAATTTTCGAGAATACTGTTTGTCTAAAAAAGGCGTTTCCGAAGAACTCCCATTCGGGCCCGATACGCTTGTTTACAAAGTAATGGGAAAAATGTTTGCTCTGACAGGTTTTGATTTCGAGCGAATCAGTCTAAAAAACTTTCCAGAGAAAAATCAAGAATTGCGGGCAGAATTCGATGCTGTTTTGCCAGCTTATCACATGAACAAACAGCATTGGAACATGGTTTTGACCAACGGCAGAGTAAAAGATGCCCTTCTACGTGAATGGATTGATGAATCCTACGATATTGTGGTGAGTAGTTTGACAAAAAAGACCAAAGAAGAACTTAAAAATTTGTAAGAAAATGGAGGTAATGCTCATTGGCATACCGTTCTTGATTTACATTTATTTGCGAATCAGATTGGGAAATGATATTTCAGACCAAGAAAGAGATGAAGCCCTTTTTCAAGAAGGAATTGAATTATTCAATCAAGAAGATTGTGTAAAAGCATTCCGTTATTTTGATGCCCAAATCATTGAATACCCAAAGTCGGCAACCGCCTATTTCTACCGAGCAAAATGCCACTACTATTTTGAAAACTGGGAGGCTGCACTCAATGACTTCGAAAAAACTTTACGAATTGATAATTCTATAGCTGAGGCATATTTGCAGAAAGCAAACTGCCTTTACATGCTGGAGGACTATAAAACCGCACTTTTTGAACTAAAAAGGGCTTCAAGGATGTTTCTTGGGAAAAATGCTGATGTAATAAGATTCATTGCAGAATTAGAATTTAGGAGCGGAGATTTTGAAAGTGCCGAAAAAAATCTTAAAATTGCTTCAAGTTTAGGCGATAGCCAATCTACAATACTTTTACAAACACTTTTTTTAGGAAATATTCGAAATATTTCAAAGTAAGGCAATGACTGAGAATGAGTATCTTTTTGTGTATGGAACGCTGCTGAGCGAGTACGGTGATAATGAGTCGCACCAATGGGTTGATAGGTATGCTGAGTATCTTGGAAAAGCCAAAATGGAAGGCAAAATGTATATGGTTGACTATTACCCAGGTATTGTACCATGCAAGCAAGGTGAAAAATATTACGTAAAAGGCGAACTCTACAAATTGCGTGAACCTGACCAACTCTTTGGTTTCTTAGACCGATACGAGGAATACAATCCGATGGACCCCGCACACTCAGAATATGTGAGAAAACAAGCCAAAGTTGAACTCAGAAATGATGGTAAAACTTACGATGCGTGGGTTTATTATTTCAATCAGTCTGTGGAAGATTTAGAGTTTATGCCCAAAGGTGATTTCCTAAACGAATATCATAAATAATTAATGAATTTATATGATTTTTGTTAGTTTTCGTTTATAAAAGCAACGTTTCTGTAACTTATTACGTTTTAAAACAAATAAGGGTTGCTGAATTTTCCGATGAAACTAACACATATTAATGAAAAGATTATTTACAGTATTTTTTATATTTATTGCCCAGCTTGTTTCTGCTCAGAGTGTTTATGTAATTAAAGGCAAAGTAACTGATGCTGTTACGCAAGACCCCATTCCCTTTGCATCTATTACTTTAAAAAACACCTCTTTTGGAAAAAATACTGACTTTGAAGGAAACTTTCAGTTTCAGTTAGGCTCGATTCCTTCAGATTCCATACTTATTTCCTGTTTAGGTTATTTCTCAAAATCTTTTTATTTACAGAAAGATTCTCTTTCACAAACATTTCTGATTCAATTAAAACCTTCTGAAATTCTTTTACATGAGGTAAAGGTTTATGCTGGTGAAAATCCCGCTCACCGTATCATCCGAAAGGCCGTAATAGCAAAATCGGAGAATAATTTCAAAAAAATAGATGGTTTCGATTACAGAAGTTATAATAAAATTGAAGTTGATTTTAATAAAATAAGTGAAAAACTACGCGAACGAAAAATTACCCAGAAGGTCAATAAGGCCATTGAAGAAATTGGTACTCTAACCGATGATGAGGGTAATGCTTTATTGCCATCTTTTATTTCGGAGTCAGTCTCACATTATTATTATCGAAATAATCCACGTCTTTCAAAAGAAATTATTGAGAAAACAAACATCAAAGGTGTTGGCGTTACCGACGGTAGTCTGACCTCTCAATTAATTGGTTCGTCATTCCAGCAATATAATTTTTATACAAATCAGGTGAATGTTTTGGATAAAAACTTCGCTTCTCCGATTGC
>NZ_JBMLRC010000239.1:0-37795 GCF_049241225.1 Emticicia sp. | reverse complement strand
GTATGCGGAAACCAAACCGCAGGAATTTTAATGCTCGGTACACGTTTGGCAACTTCGTAAAGTGGCTCGCCCGTATCTGGAATATCCGAAGGTTTCGTACGCAATGGTGACTCTGGCTCTGATGTCCATTTCAAACCTTCCGGGTTACCTGCAAAATCTCCTTTTTCGAGGTGAGTCATGCGTCCCGAACCAACCCAGTCGCCTTGGTTTTCGGTGTAGAAAATATCACCACTTTTCAATACGCCAAAGCCAGCTGGTGAACGCAAACCCGTTGCCCAGGGTGTCATTTTACCATCTGGCGAAATCTTCAACATCCAACCACGCCATTTTGACAAACTTGCTCCACGACCAATCCAACCTAAGTTTAAGGTATAAATCATGTCGTTATCGGGCAAAACTACTGGTCCGTAAGAATATTCGTGGTAGTTGCCATTCAACGGAAATTTCTGGAAGGCCTCGTATTCATCGGCAATTTCATCGCCGTTTGTGTCTTTCAAAACAGTTACTTCGCCTCGTTGTGTTGCCCAAAGGTTACCGTTGATGTAGCCCAAACCCAATGGCTCGTGCAAGCCCGATGCAAAACGCTTGTAGGTAGGCTTTGTGCCATTTTTCATGTACGGATTTGAAACCAACCAAACATCACCACGACGAGTCGAAACACCTAAACGGCCATCGGGCATTACTGCTAATCCACCAACTTCGAGTTGGACGCCTTCGGGAATTGGCAACGTAACGATGCGGTAGAAATCTTCTTCTACCAAAGGGCGAGTTTGTGCAAATGCCCCCAAACTACCCAAAATGAGCAATAAAACTAATATTTTTTTCATTGTTAATGTCTTTTGCAATTTTTCAAAAATAATATTTTACCAAGAAATCGAATAGTTGATTGTACCTGTGAGCGGCATAATCATTTCTTGTCCTGACTTTGAGCTACGAATAATCGGCTTGGCTTTAGGGTCAACCAAAACATATTGATTATCAACTAAATATCTTCCTTTTTCAATCAAGCTAATTGCTTTTCCTTCGGCCAGTTTGTAATATAAATTCGAGCCACCATTGGCCGAAACACTCACGGCAATACCATCGGCATCAGGGCTAATTTTTTGCGTGATGTTTGCTCCGTTCAACTGGAATTTATAAGTAGGCAGTCCAGAAGCATCTAACGAATATCCTTTGTAAATAAGCTCTTTGTAGGCGTCCAATGAGTCGGGCATTGGGGCATTCAAATCGCTTAAAATTGCTACGGATGGTTTTCCCGAAAACTTTGTACGAACCCCTTTGGCTTCCAATAATTGTGGCTCGCCACGCTCATGGAACATTTCGGTTACATCGGCAAACTCGCCTTTCCACGCATAAAGTAATGCCGCTTGGTCTAAATCATACGAATAATGTTGGCCTTGTGGCGTTCCAATCGAGATAGCATGTACTCGTTTTTTTCCATTAAACATTACGAATGAACGAACCATTTCTACATCGTTTTTTGGTTGAATATCAATCTCTCCAACGGCTTGTGGCGTTGGAAGCGATGTCTCGGCGTGTAAGGCATAAGGTCTGATTTCTGGGCCAGCCGCAAAAAGTCCGAGTTCGGCTTTCCACCAAACCTTTATATATTTTACTTCAATGGCGTGTTTGCCTTTTTTCAAATCCAGATAAGCAATGCGAGGCTTACGATAGCTTTCATCGGTCATTGGTAGTATCTCCTTGCCATCAACCGTTACACTTTCTTTTCCTGCACAATCGGCTATTAGCGAATAATTTCCGTCTTTCTCAACATCAAGGTCACCCTTGAAAACCAACAAATAACGATTGAATCCAACGCCATAATCTTTGGTTAGGTCAGTGGCTTTACCACTATCATTTGGTGTATCTTTTTTCTTGGCAAACTGTTTGTCCCAATCAAATGTTTCGTAGAGTTCGTAGTTTAGATTGCTTAATTTGAGTGGAGTTTCTTTGTTATATTTCAAATACTCTACATTACTAATAGCTATCACGCCCGTCTTGTTTTCAAACACAATCGGACCTTCGTTTTTTCCTTCGGAAGTCAATACATATCCTTGATGAATCACAACATCGTTGAGTGTTACTTTTTCTAGAACAACCGCATTGCCAAACGAAGCCTCCGAAAACGTCAATTCGAGCGTTTGCCAAAGTCCCGTACTACGCCCCGCATTTTGGGCTGGTAGTTTCAAACTCCCATCTTTAGTAATAATTGCACCACTCGGGCGAGTATTGCTCAATAAAATACCGTGTTTGCCTTGTACATAGAAAATGCTTTCACTGTTGAGGCCAAGCATAAAGTCAAATTTGATTTTAGCATCGGCGGTGGTGAGCTTTGAGGTGATTTTTCCGGGGGTATTGGCATACAAAAGTTTATTGCCAGCAGTAATACCCGCCTTTTTCTTGAACGGATTGTCCACTTGTTCTACTTGCTTCCAATTCCCCAATTCCCAGTTATCGATGGGTAGCTTATTCATTGCAAAACCTTGTGCATAGCTTTGCAATGAAGCAACTGAAAGCCATAAACAAGCAAAAAAACGTAGTTTCATAGTCATATTTGTTAGATTTTCAACAAAATTATCCTTTAAGTGTCAACTTAACAATTATTATTAATTAAAGTTTTACTTACAGTCCGAAAAGTGTTTTGTAAATTTGTGGAGAAATGTAAAAGCGAATTTTATAAAACTTATAATAATAGTACAAATTTGATACTTTTTTATAGACTTTAAATAAACTTTAAAAACTAACTTTCAAATAAATTTAGATAAATTCATGTCAAAACCAACTCTCCTTATTTTAGCAGCCGGAATGGGTAGCCGCTATGGCGGTATCAAGCAATTAGATAAATTTGGGCCTAATGGCGAAACAATCATTGATTATTCGTTGCATGATGCCATCAAAGCAGGTTTTGGGAAAATTGTTTTTATTATCAGAGAAGAGCTAAGAGCAGATTTTGAAGAAATATTTGGGCCGAAACTAGCTGGAAAAATAGACTACGATTTTGCGATTCAGGGTGTACAAAAATACGTAGCCCCCGAACTCGGAACCGTAGAACGCACCAAACCGTGGGGAACTGGCCACGCAGTGCTTTGTGCGTGGGAACAAACCAGCACGCCATTTGCGGTTATCAATGCCGATGATTTTTATGGTTACGAAGGTTTCAAAATCATGGCCGATTTCTTGACAAATAATACAGACGAAACTTGCCACGCAATGGTGGGTTATCAAATCAAGAATACATTATCAGAAAATGGTTCGGTTTCGAGAGGAGTTTGTGAAGTGGATGAAAATGGGTATTTGGAAGTTGTAACTGAGCGTACGAAAATTTACCGCCAAGCAGATAACACAATCGTATTTGAAGAAGGCGAAACATTGACAACTTTGCCAGAAAATACGCCAGTTTCGATGAATTTCTGGGGTTTTATGCCAAATGTATTCCCTGTAATCAACGAAATGTTTAAGGAATATTCAGTAAAAAACATCGACTCACCAAAAGCCGAGTTTTATATCCCGACCGTAATGACTTATTTAATTCAGAATGGTTTGGGTAAATGTAAAGTTTTTTCAAATGAGTCAGAGTGGTTTGGTGTAACTTATCCAGAAGACAAGCCAACTGTAATGGAAGCTTTACAGAAATTATCAGGACTTTATTGATCAATGTATAATGGAAAATGGATAATTGAAAATGAATAAGTCTGACAAAAAAACTAATTCTTAATTATCCATTCTCCATTAACAATTATACATTCAAATATGCAAGTTTCTTACCGAAAAGCAACGCTTGATGACCTTGATGAATTGGTGCGTCTCCGTATCGAATTCTTACGAGAAGTTCAACCCGTGGAGACTCACCAATACAGCGAAGAGCAACTGAGCATCTCTTTGCGTGATTATTTATTAAGAGCCATGCAAGCCGATGAATTTGTAGCATGGCTAGCCATTTATGATGCTGAAATTGTGGCTACAAGTGGCTTATGTTTTTTCCAGATTACTCCTGGATTTACGCTAATAGATGGCAAAATTGCTTATATACTTAATATTTATACCATACGTCGATGGAGGGGTAAGGGTGTGGGGAAGACAGTCTTTAATTATATTCTGCAAGAAGCTATTAATCGTGGTTATAAGAGGATTTCGCTACATGCTTCGGACGACGGCCGACCTGTCTATGAAAAATTTGGGTTTCGCCTGACGGGCGATGAGATGGAACTCCGATTGCCTTAGAAAGTAACATCGGCACTCCAGGTATTTGTTTGGTGCTGAAGTGTTGTGGTTATCTCCATAATCTCCAAATAATAATTCGATTGGTAGGTAAGATTCAAATTACTTTTCACCATAAAAATCTTGGCATAATCTTCTTTTTCTTGTTGATCAACCAAAGTATTGATTTCGTGCAATACTTCATCCATCGAATTTAAGGTTGTTTTCGCAGCAGATTTCATTTTTCTTGTTTTCTTTTATTAGAATTGTCTAGTTTTATTTCACTCATAAATCGGTCAGCCTTATCAAAATCTGTGCCACTGTTTGAAGGTTAGTTCTTTTGCTACCGCTGAATAATTTATTATATTTATGTTATAAAATTACAGAGTTTTAAAGAGATATTTTAGTTTAAAATTTAAATTTCTTGGAAAAACTTATTAAAAGGTTACAAATATCGAATTTCTTATCTAATGGTATTTTTTTACATCAAAAACTAAATGATTTTATTAGATAAATTTACCTCAAATGCTTAATATGCAGGTAGATACTCTCCTTTATAAAGCTCTTCATAAGAATTGGTACGATTATTTCTTTAATAAGTTTGGGACATCGTAATGGTCACTCCAACCCCTCCATTAGTGAGAATTCATGCTTTCCTAATAACTAAGTACAAATACTCGTTTGTGGGGGGTGTTGGAAGTGATTTTTTGGGTTACAGTACACTTTTGTCGAATCTATTGAGCGAAATAACTTCCAATTTGATTGAGCAAATTCTCTTCATGATTTTATTTCTGTTCAATAGCTTTTATGAGGAAAGTACAATTTATTAGTGATTTGAATGTTTTCAACAAGTGTTATATCAAAAGGAGTATCTCAAAGGAAAAAGTATGCCTTGAAACTTTGTTTAATAACGCTGATGTCTCACTTAAATTCATATTTTCGATATCAATTATTCTAAGATAAAAATATTCACTCAATAGCAATTGTTAGTAAAAATGGGGTTGATTTCAGTCCCATTTTTCTTTTTATGCTTTTGTAATTCCGACTGTATATACGGCAATGCGTCACCTGTAAGTTTTCCAATGAAATCGTTTTTTTGTTATTTTATTCAAATTTCAATCTATTTGGGTTTTTATAACTACCTATGTATTTGGTCTTTATGAAAGTATGTGTCCGTCTGATAATATTTATGTTTTTTTTGAAAAAATGTTAGATTTCGATTAAAATTTAGGAGTGAGATTCAAACCTTTTGCGTGAATTGAAATATCCTTGTATCTTGCCACATCAATATTTTACTCATATTCTTCGCATGGAATCCATCGTACAGTTTTTTAGTAGTATAGCTTGGTGGGCTTATATTCTTATTTTTTTTGTGATAATTTTTGTAAGAGATGTTCTGCAAAAAAAACATACTATTCGCCATAATTTTCCTATTGTTGGGCACCTCAGATATTTTATTGAAAGTGTAGGACCCGAACTACGACAGTATATCGTAGCAAATAATCGCGAGGAACTGCCTTTCAATCGTCGTCAGCGATCGTGGATCTATGCTTCTTCTAAAAAGGAGAATAATTTTCAAGGTTTTGGTACTGACCAAGATATGCACAGTGCGGGTTATAATTTTATTAAGCCTACTTTATTACCCTTTAAATTGCCCAGTGACCATCCTAATCGTACAAACCCATACATTTGTCCGTCGGCGAAAGTAATCGGAGATTTTCATGGGCGAAAGCAGCCTTATTTACCTAAATCGGTTGTCAATATTTCGGGCATGAGTTATGGGTCGCTTTCTGCCACTGCTGTCGACTCTATGAATAAAGGAGCAGCCAAATTTGGGTGCTATCATAATACGGGTGAAGGTGGGCTTTCGCCATATCATAAAAATGGGGCAGATGTGGTGCTAAATATTGGTACGGCCTATTTCGGAATCAGAGATGATAATGGAAACTTTGTGTTAGAAAAATTAGTGAAACTTTGTCAGGATAATCCTTGCATTAAAATGATAGAGCTCAAACTTTCGCAAGGAGCAAAACCAGGTAAGGGTGGGGTATTGCCAGCATCAAAGCTGACCAAAGAATTGGCTGAAATTCGGCATGTGCCATTGGGTAAAGATGTCATATCACCTGCTTATCACAGTGCGTTTTCTAATATTAAAGAAATGGTTGATTTTATTGAGTTGATGGCCAAAGCCACAGGATTACCAGTAGGAATAAAATCGGCAGTAGGAAAACTTGAAATGTGGGAAGAGTTGGCAGATCTGATGAAAAAAACGAGTAAAGGACCTGATTTTATTACAATCGATGGCGGTGAAGGTGGTACCGGTGCTGCTCCTCCGAGTTTTGCCGACCACGTTTCGCTACCATTTGTTTATGCTTTTTCATCAGTGTACAGAATTTTCCAAAAACGAGAACTAACTGATAAAATTACGTTTATTGGGTCGGGTAAACTCGGTTTACCAGATACTGCCGTGATGGCATTTGCAATGGGGGCTGATGTGATAAATGTAGCACGTGAACCAATGATATCGATTGGTTGTATTCAGGCACAGATCTGCCATACCAATCGTTGTCCGAGTGGTGTGGCTACACAAAATAAATGGCTGCAATCAGGCATTGACCCTACTTTAAAAAGCGAGCGTTTCTATAATTATGTGAAAACTCTGACCAAAGAAATTTTAGAAATCTGTCATGCCTGCGGCTATGAGCATCCAAGTCAATTTATGATGGATGATGTAGATGTGGCAATGGGCGATAATAACCGTACACAGTCGTTGCGGACAACCTATCAATATCAAAAAACGCCTGTTAAATTTGAAGGCTTCAAGAAGCTGCTCGAAAGCCCGTATTTAGGAGGAAGATAACACTATATAATAAGTGTCAAGTCTCAGTTAAGCAGTTTGTAGTTATATAAGGTACTAATTATAAGTAGTTTATCTAAAATATTAATATTGATTGCTTTCGATTATTTACTTTTTGCAAACGGTCCTGAAGATGATTATCAAACAGTATAAGGACTTACAAAAAATGTTTCTTATTAATTAAATAAAAGAGGCTGTCTCAAAAGTTTTTTTCACAAAAGAATATTTGGATAGCATTTGACCGAGCGTCGGCCGCCTCACCCTCTCAATCTCCCTCTCCTCGCAGGAGAGGGAGACTTTTAGCCCTTCTCCTGTGAGGAGAAGGTCGGACCGCCGATGCGGTTGGGATGAGGCGACCGACGCTCGGTGATTTGCTGAATATTATTTAGTTGATTTTACTTTTAAGACAGCCTCTTTTTGTACAAAGCACTGTTGAAAACATTATGTTTTTTGGGATATACTTAAAACAGCAAAAAGGTAATTATTGATTATACTGTATAAAACAGCAAAATTACCCAAATAAGAGTTTGATTATTAGGAATATACATTATCGGTTTTGTGGTATTTCAAGAAAAAAATAGAAAAGCAAGAATCAAGTGGCTCTTGCTTTTACTCTCGTCAAACTGCTGTTGATTATTAAAACCACCATTTAATCAAATGGAAAAAAATGGTGGTTTTAATGTTATGCCTTACACGCATTGATAGCTACTATCACAACAAAGATTGATACAAAGATGAGTTCATCAAGATATTCGTAAAAAATTTTTTTCATGGTCTTTAGGCTTTTTATAACAATGATTCAAATTATCATAGAAAGGTTGAAAAGCACAAAGATTTTTTTAGAAATACACAACACAAACTCTTATCAAAATGGCTTTAGTTGCCTTTTATACGTGAATTTATAAATGCTTTTGTTTACATGGCTATAATCTCTCCGATTATTGTGATACAAATTTCGTAAGACAGCTGCACTTGTACAATACCTCGATTTTGGTATTTTTTCAGAAATCTTATCCGTACTAGTACGGATATTTGTGTGTTATGAAGAATTAATTAGATTAATTTGTGCTCAACAGCATATTTTATCAGACCAACGATGGTCTTTGTGTTGGTTTTTCGGTAGATATTTTTTCGATGAGTTTCGACAGTTCGTTCTGAGATACAAAGTTTGTTGGCAATTTCGGCATTAGATAATTCCTGAGCAATGAGCTTCACTATTTCAATTTCTCGCTCAGTAAGATGATACACCTCTTCTTCGCTTCGGTTCGATAAGCTTCGCAGAATTTCGTTTGATACTTCTCTACTGAAATAAATATTGCCTTGAGAGATTGTCTTAATCGCTTCGATAAGCTCTTCGCGACCAATAGTTTTTATTATGAAACCCGAAATACCCGCATCAATTAAATCATGAACAATTGAGACATCATAGGAAACCGAAAGAGCAAGCACTTTAACGTTTGGAAATCGTTTTTTTACTTTTTGCGTAAGCTCCATGCCTGTCATTTTGGGCATGTAAAGATCAGTAAGTAGGATATCAACCGGGTTATTATTCAGAAAATTTAGGGCGGTATTTCCGTCGGAGCACTTGCCAATTACTTCAAAATCGCCAACACCTTGCAACATAGCTTCTATGCCATCCAGCAATATTTGATGATCGTCGACTATTAAAATTTGTAGCTTATTGCCTGACATTAGTTTAAATCCAATGGAATTTCAATCACTACACTCGTGCCTTTTCCAATTGAAGAATCAAAATTAACATTTCCATTTAGATATTCGACACGAGTAGCGATGTTTTTTAGACCTATGCCATGATTTTCTTTGTTAGTGGTATCAAATCCTCGTCCGTCATCTTCAATGATAAGAATTAGCTCGTTATCATGCCTAACAAGTTCGATACTTACTCTTTTAGCTTCGGCGTGTCTGATTATATTACTGATAATTTCTTGAATGATTCTATAAAGCATTAACTCAATTTTTTCGTTCGAGCGTTCTTTAAAACCAACAATTTGTAGTTGAATATCGAGCTTCCCGAGGGCATTTATCTTGTTTGTAAACTGTTTGAGGGCCGAAGTTAACCCGAATTTTGTAAGCGAGCTTGGCATCATATTATGCGATATTTCTCGGATTTCTTTAATACTATCTTCGAGCAAATCAAGCGAGTTTTGCATTTCAGTTGATTCAATTTTTCGTTGTGAAACGTAATTTCCGAGAGTCATTCGAGCTGCTGCGAGGGTTTGCCCAACACCATCGTGCAGGTCGCGGGCGATGCGTATACGTTCACGTTCTTCGGCTTCCAGAACCGCCTGTGTGCGTTGTTGTTGAATGAGGTTTTTTTCAATTAATAATTTTTCACTCATGTTTTGCATGAGTTTTACTCGATAGGCCAAAAGGCCACTTAGGGCAATGATTTCGATGAAAAATGCAATTACAAAAGAGTCGATTCCTGCTAAATAACTTCCTGGGACAAATTCGTAGGTGCTTAATCCTGAATAGAAAGCTACAAAGAATACAGGTAAATTGGCCAATAAATAATAGGTGGCGTCTTTTTTGAAATGATCGATAAAAATACAATAGAGTGTAGTACAAAAAACGAAAAAAGGAGGTATAGAAAAACCCAGACTAACCAAAAAAGTAATAGGAGTAGTGAAAGTAATGAATAAATAATTATCAAAAACTAAGTTATCTATCAAACTTGCTACAATCAGAACACAAAACGAAATAATAAAAAAACTGCTATACCAATAAAATAACTGGTTGCGGAGCAAGTCCCATCTCAGATAACTTCTGATAAAAACAATGTTTGTTATCAGCATAACCATTGTGGCAATGTGGCGTACTTTATCCCCTTCAACTCCGAAGCCCCCATCGCCATAAACTCGTATAAAATACCCCTGCATCGTATAAATGAAGCCTAGTGCAGCAAGTACATATATACCATAATATAAATATAGTTTTTCGTTGAAAACCAATGATAGAAGCCCTGAAATAATAAAAACAAATAAAAAAATACCCGAAATAAAACCCCAACTGAAGTGGTCGTTGGTAGGATAGTAATAGTCGAAATTATTTTTTTCCCAGATAGAAAGCGGAAAAGATATAGAACCAAAGTTTTTACGAATTTTCAGGTAGTAAAATACTGTTTGTCGGGGCTGTAGTGTAGTCTGAAATATAAAGTCTCGGTGTTTTATTCGACGATTTTGTTGAGGGGTTTTCCAGTTAAGCGATTGATGATCAATTACTTGCTTGTTTTCTACAACATAAAACTCAACCTCATCATAGAGTGATGCATGCAAATGTATAAGCAAATCTTGAATCATATTGGTCGAGTTTTTTAATTCGATTCTAAACCAATATGGTTTCCCTCCTGCCCAGTAAGTAGGAACACTTCCCTTTGCTTTTTGAAATTTATATACTTGTGGAAAAGCCGCGAGTTTTTCGATCGGAATTGCTTCTGTTAGTTCGGGTAAATAATATATCCCGCTTGGCATGTCAAGGCTTCGCCACGTTCCATCATAGTTGATCACTTCTCTCGGATTATCATCCTGTGCTAATAGAGGTAAACTCATTAGCATAAGTAGTGAAGAGAGAAGTTTTAGATTCATGATCAGAGAAGGTGTTACACAGTCTTATGGCTGATATTGGAATTTCAGAGGTAAAATTTCCGAAAGTTTACCTCTGATAAAAAAAGAATCAATAAAAGAAAATATACGAAACAATGATGGCCGTAATAACCCCAGCTAAATCGGCCAATAGTCCAGCTACGAGTGTATAACGCGTATTTTTAATATTTACTGATCCGAAGTAAAGTGCTAAAACATATAAAATAGTATCTGAGCAAGCTTGAAATACACACGACAAACGCCCGACGAATGAATCAGCCCCGAATGTTTTCATTGAGTCAATCATCATGGCTCGTGAGCCACTGCCACTAAGCGGGTGCATAAGAGCCGTAGGAAGTGCATCCGTAAAATCTGTATTCATACCAGTTAGGCTAAAAAACCATTTTAAGGCATCAACAATATAGGTCAATGCCCCTGAATTGCGGAATGCTCCAATTGCTACCAGCAAACCTACTAAGTAAGGAATCACTTTCACCGATGTTTCAAAGCCAAGCTTGGCACCTTCAATAAAAGCAGGGAAAATATTAACTTTTTTATAAATAGCTCCACCAATAAAACCCACTATAAACACAAACAAAATCATGTTACTCACAACCTTCGATGTAACCTCAATTTCTTCCTTCGGTAAACGAGAAAAATACCAAAGTACAAATCCAATGAAGCCAGTAAGCCCCAAAAGCCAAGAGAGCAGAGTTTTATCAAAAAAATTGATGCGTTGTTTGATACCCACAAAGAGCATTCCTGTCAATGTTGCCACATAAACCGAAATCAGAGCAGGAATAAAGATATCGGCTGGATCAGCTGCATTATAAATGGCTCGTTGGGCCATAATACTGAGCGGAATAAGTACGGGCCCTGCACTGTGCAGCACCATAAACATAATTTGGGCATTAGATGCGGTGTCTTTACTTGGGTTGAGCTCTTGTAGGCTTTGCATTGCACTCAAGCCAAACGGAGTAGCGGCATTATCAAGGCCAAGCATATTGGCCGAAAAATTCATGATCATTTGTCCGTTGGCTGGGTGATCTTTGGGAACTTCAGGAAAAAGTTTGCTAAAAAACGGAGCGATGATTCTTGCCATTCTACGAATCACACCTGCTTCTTCTCCTATTTTTAGAATTCCTAAGAAAAAAGTCATAACACCAGCCAAAGGCAGGGCAATGTCCATGACAGCAACTTTTGAGGAATCGAACATTCCCTCAATAATTATTTTAAAAATCTCAGTATCACCCATAAATATGAGTTTGAATAATGCAACCACAAATGCAATAAGAAAAAATGCTACCCAAATATAGTTTAATGCCATAAATTTGACGGTTTAAGTTTAGATTTGTGGCTAATTTAATGATAAACCACGGTTTTTTGATTTTTTACCTAAAATTTTGATTGAGCCGAGGCAAAAAGATACCAAGAATGATGCTTTTAAATAGAGTTGTATTATCATATTTATTGTTATTGGGGTTTGTAGGATTTTGGAGTTGTCAGACAAAGAAAACTGTCGAAAAATCGAAAAAAGATTCGGTAGTTATAAAAAAAGATACCATTACAGTCAGCAAACAGCCAAAAATTACTGAAGTAGAGCTACGAATGATTGAGCAAGGTTTGGTCGATATTCAAACCCTTGATTCGACAATAATGGTCGAACTAAAATATTCTACAACTGATAATTTTGTAAAAGCCGATGTTTATGGCGATCTGACTCATGCTTATCTACAACAAAAGCCTGCTGAAATGCTTGTTGAAGCTAATAAGATTCTCCAACAAAAATATCCAAATTATAGGCTTTTGGTGTATGATGCTGCACGCCCGCTCGCGGTTCAGCACACACTTTGGAATTTACTAGATACAATTCCGCCCAAAAAGCGAGAAGATTTTGTTGCTAATCCAGCAATTGCATCGATTCATAATTATGGATCGGCAGTAGATCTAACTGTGTACGATTTGGAGTCTAAACAACCGCTCGATATGGGCACTAAATATGATTTCTTTGGCTATTTGGCATACCCACGATTAGAAACAAAAATGCTAAAAGAGGGAAAACTTACCGAACAACAAATTGCCAATAGAAAAGTATTGCGAGAAGCCATGATTGCTGCAGGTTATATGAGAATCGAGAGCGAATGGTGGCATTTTAACGCAATTTCTCGTGCAAAAGCAAAAAGTTTGTATAAGATTATTGAATAAAAAAGAAAAAGCAACTTTCTATAAGATAGTTGCTTTATTAATCACCTAACCACTAAAAAGTATTATGAAAAATATATAATACCGGTAATTTTTATTATTATGCAATAAATGCAGTTAACTACGAATTTTTATAAAAAGCAAATTTCTCAATCACAGTTTTAACTTTTCTACGAGAAATTTCTATGTTACTTCCTCCATCAAATGCGATAGCATTATTGTTTGGTTCTACATTTATGCTTTTGGCATATCGAATATTTATTAGATGAGATTTATGAACTCTTATGAATATCGAGTTATCTAATATTTCTTCATAATGCTTCAGTGTTCTGGCTGAGATATACCTCTTTGTTTGTGTATATACTACCGTATAATTGCAGTCACCTTCGAGTCTTACAATTTTTTCTACAGGTACACTTACAAACTTATTGGAGTAATGTAACTTTATCTGTTTCCTTTTTCGTTCTTTGTTTTTATCAACAATGCAGTTCGATGTATGGTCTAAGTTTTTCATGGTTTTCAGAGTTTTGTTTCAACAAACATAACCCCTAATCGACAAAAATCAAGTACTTGCCGGAAAACCACAAAACAATAATTGCTTGTTTATCAAATAGTTACACCTATTTGTCAAGTAAAAATACGTAAAAACCCTTAGTGAAATAGGTGTTTTTACGTAGACACTTTTTTGTATTTACAACGTAAAAATATGGGAGAATCTGACATTATTTGTATCTTTGCACATAAATTTATTAAACGGTACTCGGGTGTTAGATAAGATTCAAGAATTAATAGGAGAAGTTGATGCTGTGGTGGTTAGCAGCAAAGACGATTTAGAAAAGTTTCGGATTAAATATATTAGCCGAAAAGGGATGCTCAATGATCTCTTTGATGAGTTTAAGACTGTAGCTAATGATCAGAAGCGTGCGGTCGGACAAGAACTCAATAAACTGAAAAATCTTGCCGAACAAAAACTTAGAGATTTTACAGAAGCTCTTGAACAAAATGCGGGCGACTCGCAATCGAATAACATCGATTTGACGTTGCCGGTTGCACCAAATTTTGCAGGTTCGATCCATCCGCTGACACTCACTCGACAACGAGTACTTGAGATTTTTGCCCGAATGGGCTTTAATCATGAAGATGGCCCTGAAGTCGAAACCGATTGGTATAATTTTACGGCTTTGAATTTTCCAGAAGACCACCCAGCCCGTGAAATGCAAGATACGTTTTTTGTGGAAAAGAAAGACATCCAGAAAGATGACGTTTTGCTTCGTACGCATACATCAAATGTGCAAGTACGATTGATGGAACACAAAAAGCCACCGATTCGCTCGTTGATGATTGGTCGTGTGTATCGAAATGAGGCTATTTCGGCCCGAGCTCATTGCCAGTTTCATCAGATTGAAGGGCTTTATGTAGATAAAAAAGTGAGTTTTAAAGATCTGAAAGATACACTTTATCATTTTGCGAAAGAGATGTTCGATAAAGACACTAAGATTCGTCTACGTCCGAGTTACTTCCCTTTCACTGAGCCGAGTGCCGAAATTGATATTTCTTGTTTCATCTGTAAAGGATCAGGTTGTAATATTTGCAAACATTCGGGTTGGGTAGAAATTGCTGGTTCTGGTATGGTTGACCCCAATGTGCTAGAAAATAGTGGTATTGATTCGGAAGAATATACAGGTTTTGCTTTTGGAATGGGAATTGAGCGTATTACGATGCTTCGCTACGGAGTGAAGGATTTACGCCTATTCTTTGAAAATGATGTAAGATTTTTAAGACAGTTTGAGGGAGCGTAAAACCCCCAACCCCTAAAGGGGAGCTTTTTTCGCACGAAACAAAAACGGTTAGTTTTCATCAATGAAAACTAACCGTTTTTGTTTTAGCCTCCTTTAGGGGCGGGGGGGCGTCGAGTGGGTGTACATTTTACTCACAAAATCCCAACAAATAATTCCAACCGTCACAGAAATATTCAATGAATGTTTTGTGCCAAATTGAGGGATTTCTAAGCAATTATTGGCAGTTTCTACAACTTCTTGATTTACGCCAAAAACTTCATTTCCAAATACAAAAGCATATTTTTGGCCTTTTTCTGGCTCGAAATTATTCAGTTTTAGGCTGTTTTCTACTTGTTCAACTGCTAAAACCATGTAGCCATTGGCCTGCAATTCTTTCACGAGTTCAATTACATTTTCTCGGTATTCCCAAGCTACCGAATCAGTAGAACCGAGGGCAGTTTTTTCAATTTCTCGGTGCGGAGGAGTAGCCGTGATGCCGCATAAAAAAATCTTTTCCACCAAAAAGGCATCAGCCGTGCGGAAGGCCGAGCCTACGTTATTCATACTTCTAATATCATCCAGAATGATACAGAAATTATTTTTGTTGGTTTCTTTAAAGTCTTCAATCGACAAGCGATTGAGTTCGTCCATTTGGAGTTTTCTCATCTTTTAAAATTTTGTGCAATTTACCAAAAATAAAGATGCAGTGTGAAAATCATACACGGAGTGATATTGAAATATTGATTTACAGCTGAATATTATAGGTAGATTTGAATAAAAATTTCTTTACTGATTTCTCCTGTGTGTAAATCTGGATTAACCGAATATTTAGGCATTTCGTCTTCGAATTCGTCTAAAATTTGTCCAAAAATATTCTTCGTTTTTAGTGATTCTCGAAGAATGATTTCATTGCCAAGCACTAGCCTGATTTTTTCCCAATCATTATTGAAGTATTCTTGTAATAATGGAATAATTTTTCTCGAAAAAACTTGCGATAAATCTTTGACAGACTCGCAATGAATAAAATATGCGTGTCCGATACAGTGCTCTTTATCAATCAAAAATTCGATTCGTTGATTGATTTTATTGATGAGTTTCTCGGTGCTTATTTCTTCGATGTTGGGCAAAAGGTGAAGCTGTGGACTCATGTGCATGAACTCGAAACGACGACGAAGTGCCAAATCGAGCAAGGCAATCGAGCGGTCAGTGGTATTCATCGTGCCTACAAGGTGAAGATTGGCTGGTACCCCAAATATTTCTTTCGAGTAAGGGAGTGTAAGCCATAGTTCGTCTTTTGCACCGATCCGTTTATTATCTTCGATAAGAGTAATTAGTTCGCCAAAAACTTTTGAAATGTTTGCTCGATTTATCTCATCAATAATTAAAAGCTGACTTCCAGCCCTTTTAAAATTTGCTTCTCTATTCTCTTTCGAATCTGTTTTACACTCAATAAAAGATTGATAACCAGCTTTTTGCAAGGCCATTAGGCAAGAGTGGTAAAAAACTCCTTTTGAAACTTCATAGCATAATTGTCCGTTTTGGTTTACAGGCCTTATTCCTTCCATGAATTCTTCATAACTGTACGATTGATGAAAAGTAATAAACTGAAAATCAGTTTGTTGAGCAAGTTGCTGCGTTTCAAAAGTTTTGCCAGTTCCTGGTGGGCCAACATAAATAAGATTGAGCGGAATATTGAGTTTCGCCATGTAGGCTGGTTCATCTTCTTGAAGTCTATTCAAACTTTGGGTATGAAACTTTTCGTTATCAGGGTTGCCGATTTCCCAGAAAAATTCATTTCTAAGGCTTTCGTTTTCGGCAATCTGATACATAAAATGATTATGAGATTCTTTTTTTTTGCTTGAGGCTGCAGTAGCTTTGAGTTCTTCGATGCAATGCTGCCATACACTCATGATTTTGGTATCGTTGAGTACACGTTTATTTTCCGAAGGAATTTTTATGGAAATAAAATCCGAATTATCAGAGAGTGATAAGATTTTGACTTCTTTATATTTATTAAAAAGGGAAATGTCGCGTTTAAAAAACATTAGTTCGAGCCAAACTCCGCTTTGACGATAAAGCTTTAGAGCTGCATAGAAGTTGATATTTGCCGTCAGAGCTTTGTCTTTTCTGACCGAGAAAGCAATTCGTGGGTCATCGATATCAACATTAATGATTTCGATGAGCTCTTGTAACAGGCTAAAAAATCTTAGGCAAGTTTCACGGTCATTGATTTCTTGAATTTTTCTTAAAAGCAGTTCTTTTTGTTCGGCAAGGAGACTCATGTTGTTTTCTGAGAGGATGTATATTTTGCAAAAGTATTTAATTTATTGCAACATTTTTTTTCTAAGCAACGATATTCTGATTAGTGCTTTTAATCTCCTACCTCAGAGCATAGCTTTTGTATATTCTGTAAATGCTTTTCAAATATTCTGTATTTTTATCAAATCACCCATTATTATTCTGTTTGTTTTAATATATCCCCCTATATTACATAATTTTTTGTATTAATATCTGCGGTTAATATTAGATTTTCATTAGAAAAATTCTTTAATTATTATAATTATTTAAAATAGTGCCTATTTTTACGTCAGTATTTTTTTTATTAATCAAAACAACAAACTAAATGAAGAAGAAAAAACTACTTCTTAGTATGCTCGGGTTACTCCTTTCTTTTGCCATATTGGCACAAAGTAAGAGGGTTACAGGCAAAGTAACATCGTCAGATGATGGGTCAGCATTACCAGGTGTATCTGTGCAAGTGAAAGGTACAACAAGAGGTACACAAACAAACAATGATGGTAATTTCGCCATTGATGCCAGTTCCAACGAAACTTTGATTTTTAGTTTTATTGGTATGCAGTCTTCAGAGGTTGCTGTTGGTGGTAAATCAGTAATTAACGTAACACTTGCCAATGATGGTGTTCAATTGGAGCAATTGGTAGTTGTTGGTTATGGTACGCAAAACCGTAAAGATGTTACTTCGGCGGTTTCAACTATCAAAGGTGATGCCATTAAGTCGATCCCAGCTCAATCATTCGATCAATTACTTTCGGGTAAAGCAGCTGGTGTAAACATTAGTATTCCAAACGGGGTATTAAATAACCCACCAGTTATTCGTGTACGTGGTTTCAACTCAATTACTTCGAGTTCTTATCCGTTAATTGTAGTTGACGGAGTTATTGTTTTCTCTCAAGATGCAGGTGCTACTGGGCCAGGAGGAATTGCATCAAATCCACTTTCAGACATCAATCCAAACGACATCGAAACTATCGACATCTTGAAAGATGCGGCTGCGACTGCTATCTATGGTTCACGTGCGGCTAATGGTGTATTGGTTATTACTACTAAAAAAGGTAAGGCGGGTAAATCTACAATCACGTATGATACAAATGTTGGTTGGACTACACCTTTTAGAACATTCGATTTATTGAATGCTTCGGAGTATATCATGATGAAAAATGAAGCAGAACGCAACCGAGCTACTTTGGCCGGACAAGCATACAGCCCGTTGTATTTTGAAAACTTAGATCCGAATGGCAAGCCTTATGATACAAACTGGTATGACTATGCTTTCCAAACTGGTTTCCAACAAAGCCATAATATCAATATTTCGGGAGCTACACCAAAATCATCGTACTATTTTTCGGGTGGATACACTAATCAAGAAGGTTTCTTGCAGAGAAATACCTTTGAAAGAAAAAATGCTCGTTTGAATATTAGTCATAACGTAACTGAGAAATTAATCTTCGGTGCAAACGTAACTTACAGTTCATCGGATGCTTTCTCTCCAAACAGTGGCTCGTTGGCTGGTACTTCATTTAATACAGGAGGTTTAGGTCGTTTACCATTGGTAACTGCTCCAAACATTCCTGCATTTTTACCAGATGGTTCGTATAATATTAATACTACAGGTGGCTTGGCAAACAGCCCAGGTAACTTATTAAATAGAGACCGTAGTGGTTTTTATAATGCCGCTGTTTTATTAGATTTAGATAAAGCAACAGCACAAAGTGACCGTTTCTTGTCTAATATTTATGCAACCTATAGTATTACTAAAAACTTATCTTTCCGTACTGATTATGGTATTGACAATCAAACTGTTGATTCTCGTACTTTCAATAACCCAATTCACGGTGATGGTTTTGCAGCCAAAGGTATTGCAGCAAATTATCTTTACAAAAGTACACGTTGGACATGGCAAAACTATTTAAACTATAACCAAAAGTTTGCCGAAAAACACACTGTGGGAGCAACGATTGGTACTGAGCAACAATACACAAAACGCAATATGTGGAGTGCGTCTCGCCAAACAGTAGCTGACCCATTCTTTAATACATTTGAAGGAAATTATACTGTAAATAACAACCCTCCATTTAATTTCTTGACCGAAAATGGTTTCCAATCATACTTTGGTCGTTTGACGTATGACTTTGCGAAGCGTTATTATTTTACAGCAAGTTTACGTCGTGATGGTCTGTCGGCTTTGGCTGCAGGCAAGAAATTCGGTAATTTCTATGGTCTATCAGCTGGTTGGAATCTTTCTGAAGAAACATTCTTCAAAGATGCTCTCGGCGATAAGGTTTCTACTTTGAAATTCAGAACAAGTTATGGAAAAGTAGGTAATGCTGGTATCAGCGATTTTGCTTCTTTGAGTTTGTATGATTTTGGTAATTATGGTGGTTCGGCTCCGGCTTTATTTTTCTCGCAAGCGGGTAATCCTGATTTGAAATGGGAAACAAGTACAAAATTGGATATCGGTTTGAACTTCGGTTTCTTGAATGATAAAATCACTGGAGAATTGACTTACTACAAAAACAATATTGATGGTTTGATACTTAATTCTCCTTTAGCTCCATCAATGGGCGTACCAGGAAACTCAGTTGCTAAAAACGTAGGTTCGATGTATAACCAAGGACTTGAATTTGCTATAAATGCTACAATTATCAACAACAAATCGTTTAAATGGAATACAGCGTTTAACATAGCAAGCCAGAAAAATGAAGTTACAGCTTTGGCAGAAGGAAACTCTGATATTTTTGGGGTAACTTCATTAGAAACGGCCAATATCACAAGAGTTGGTAATTCTTTAGGTAGCTTGTATGTAGTAGAAACAAGAGGCGTGAATCCTGCGACGGGTCAACGTATCTTCGTAAACGGAAAAGGACAAGAAGTTCAGTATTCTCATGCAGTTCCTACGGGCAGAAGCCGTTGGACATTCCTTGATGGAACAACAGCACCGGCAATCACAGCTGCTTCTGATTCGAAAATCATGGGTAACACAATTCCGAAAGTATATGGTGGTTGGGATAATAATTTAAGCTACAAAAAATTCGATTTATCGATTAGTTTGATTTATGCTGCTGGTTTCTACGTTTATAATGGTACAAAAGCAGGTTTGCACGACCAACGTTTCTGGAATAATGCATCTGATATCTTAGACCGTTGGACTGAATCAAATACAGGTGGTTCGTGGCCAAGAGTTGTTTATGGCGATAATATCTCGAATGGTTCTTCATTCCCAATTTCAAACAATGTTGAGAAAGGAGATTTCATCAAATGCCGTAACATTGCTTTGGGCTACAACATTCCAGCGAGCCTAATCAATAAAATTAAAATGACTAATGCACGTGTGTTTGCTCAAGTAACGAATGCCTTTATGATTACAAACTATTCAGGTACTGACCCTGAGGTATCAACAAATGGTAACTCAAACTTAGCACCTGGTATCGACCGTAACTCAGTACCACAAGCCAGAACATTTTCTGCTGGTTTAAGTCTTACATTCTAATTATTGAAATCTAATATCATGAAAAATACAATATATACAAAGCTACTCGTGACTGCCATGTTGGCATTTTCGATAAGTAGTTGTAAGGATGATATCCTTGACCCAGTTCCACAAACGTCGGTTTCTGATTTAAGTGCCTACGATACCCCAGATAGAATTGAATCATTAGTTAATGGTCTTTATCGTGGTGTTAAGAATGGTAACTTTTTAGGTGGTCGTTATTTTATTTATAACGACATCAGAGGTGAGGAATTCCTAAACCAAACTAATAATGGTGTAACTGGCCTTCAGACTTGGAACTTCACGCTCAATGCTTCTTCAAACGAAGTAAATAACCTTTGGTCAACGGCTTATGCTTCTGTCAATAACATGAATTTGTTTTTGGACAATGTTGATGCTGCTTCGTCTAAAATTACTGCCGAAAAATTGGCTAATTACAAAGGTGAGGCTCGCTTCTTGAGAGCATTGGCTTATTTTTCGTTGGTAAATATTTACGCACAGCCATTCACAAAGGATAATGGTGCTTCTTTGGGCTTACCATTACGCTTGAAAGGTGAAAATGGTTCGGGTAATTCAAATAACTTGAAACGCTCGACGGTTGCTGAAGTGTATACTCAAATCTTAGATGATTTGAATTTTGCTGAAACTAATTTGCCTGCCAACTACGCTTCGCAAGATTTGAACGTAACGAGAGCTCACAAAAATACCGCTATTGCCTTGAAAGTAAAGGCATATTTGGCAATGGGACGCTACGCCGATGTGGTGAGAGAAGCCGAAAAGATTGTTCCGGCTGCAGCTCCGTTTAGAGCTCCTACTGGTGTAAGACACGAATTGCACGCCAACTTTGCGGCAATTTTTACTACTTACAGAACACTTGAATCTATTTTTTCAATGCCAATGGCAACTAATGATGTTCCAGGAACTCAAAACCAATTGGCATTCTATTATTTGGCTGGTCCAGTAGGCGGGGGTGAATTCTCTGTGAATCCAACGGGAATCTACGGCTCGGCAAATTTTGCAGATACCGATGACCGTAAGCGAATTATAGTGGCAAACGGTACAAGATTATACCTCAATAAATTTACAGCACCATCACCATATATCGACTGGGTTCCTGTAATGCGTTATGCTGAGGTTTTATTAAGTTATGCAGAAGCTAAGGCTCGTTTAGCAGCAGGTGTTGATGCTTCGGCGATTGCTCTGCTGAACGCGGTGCGTAGCCGCTCAAAAGGTTCGGTGTTAGCTCCAGCAACCAAAGCTGATTTGATAACAGCAATCCTGACAGAGAGAAGAATTGAGTTTATGGGCGAAGGTTTACGTTCGTTTGACATCACTCGTACAAACTCTTCTTTCCCAGCGAAAGGGCCAGTTAATGCAGTTCCTCCGACTCAGTCAGAGTATATTTGGCCAATTCCAACGACAGAATTGAATGTAAATAAAGATTGTGTACAGAATCCATAAATGATTCTCTGTAAAACTTCTTTTTTAAACGCCGTATGAAGACCCATACGGCGTTTTCTTTTGTTAGGGATCATAGGTATAAAGAATAGTTTAATTGACAATATTTTGCCAGAGAGAAACACGAAGTACGAAACGGAGTTGCACAAGGCAAACAGAAAAACTCGGTGAAGCTCAGTGTTTTCTTAAACTCTGGGCAACTCCGTGGCAACCGATACTCAGTACAAAAAACACTATCAGTTTAATTTTTAATGTTACTTATTTAATTGAGAAAAGCCTTTAGAAATAGTACAAATTGATAAACGAATAGAACAAAGGATTTTCGAAAACTTTAGACCTTCAACAGGCCAATATAAGCGTGTAATACTAAAACTATTCTTTAGCATGAAGAAGTGAATTTAAAGTATCAGCAAGCGTTTTTTTGCATAAGTTTACATCAATATAAAGCTGTTTTGTTGCTTATTTTTATTGAAGAATATTTAAAGGAAAAACGTTATAGTTGAGAGCCTTGGTAATATGGGCAATATTAGAAAAGTACAATTTGAGTATTTGTTATAAAAAGATCTCTTTACTCTTGAAGTATTTTATGATTATATATTTTGATAAACAAAATTTAACCTAAGTAATGTCTATTTATTTTGAAATGATGTATATGGAAAAATGACTTTTGTCGAAATAAAATTATATATTAGTAGGTTTGCATACTATATTTGAACTTTTTTAAATTGTATTTTTTTAAGAATTTTTATGTTTTTACTTTATTGAGTAAAAGTACTTATTTTGAGCATAATGATGTATATAAAAATTAGGTATTTTAGTGTAAATGCCATAATATATTTTGTGTAATTGTGGGTTTATAAAATATATGATAACTATTGTATTTATTTTATAATAAAATTAACTATATTAAGAATGTTCTCGAAAATGGTAAATTTATTTCGTCATTTCTGAAAAATGTTATATGTTTAATTCAAGAAACTACAATAGTACTATTTTATCGTGTATTTAAAATAAGTATTTTTGTAACAGTTAATTATCATTTAATAACCTAAACTAAAATGTACATGAAGAAGAATCTACTTCTTAGTTTGCTGGGAGTCATCATGTCTTTTGCTGTAATGGCACAAGGCACGAAGATAACTGGTAAAGTAACGTCATCTGATGATGGCACAGGATTGCCCGGTGTATCGGTACAAGTAAAGGGTACATCAAAAGGTTCCCAGACAGATATAGAGGGGAAATACTCTATTGAAGCTCCTGCTGGTAGCACTTTGGTGTTTAGCTTTGTTGGAATGAACACCCAAGAAGTAAAAATCGGTACTCAGACAGTAGTGAATGTTTCACTTGGAGCTGATACTAAACAACTTTCAGAGGTAGTTGTAACAGCTCAGGGTATTCAACGTGAGAAACGTGCCTTGGGTTATGCCGTTACAACTGTTGATAAGAAAAACATCGAAGACCGTCCACAAGCAGACGTTGGCCGTGTTTTGCAAGGAAAAATTGCTGGTGTAAACATCACATCAACATCAGGTGTGTCAGGTACTGGTACAAACATTACAATTCGTGGTTATTCTTCAATTACAGGTTCTGTACAACCACTATTTGTAGTTGATGGCGTGCCATTCAACTCAAACACCAACACTCGTGGTGGTTTTACTTCAGGTGGACAATCATCTTCAAGTCGTTTCCTTGACCTCGACCCTAACAATATCGAAAACATTACGGTATTGAAAGGTTTAGCTGCAACCGTAACTTACGGTGACCAAGGTCGTAACGGTGTAATTTTGGTAACAACAAAGAATGGTAGCAAGAAAGCTCGTAAAACAGAATATAACGTTACTCAATCATTCTTTACGAACACTGCTCATTTACCGAAATACCAAAACTCTTATGTTGGTGGTTTCCAACAAAACTTAGGTTATTTCTTTAGTAACTGGGGACCATCTTTGGAAGAAGCCAGAACTTATGCTTCGCAAAGTAGTAATGCAGCTTTGACAAATCACCCTTACGCTTTCTTCAGTAATGCAGGAATCAGAGCAGCAATGGCTGATTATGTTGCTTCGGTGAGTCCTTATAAAATGGAGATTTTCCCGAATAACGTAAAAGATTTCTTCCGTACAGGTCAAATTTCAAATACATCATTAAATATTGCAGGTGGTGGCGAGAAAGTAGGTTACAATGTATCGGCAGGTTACAACAAAGAGGGCGGATATATTCCAGAAAATAACCTAACAAAATTAAACTTAGGTTTAGGCTTAAATGCTCAAATGAGCAAAAAGCTATCGGTAAATATGTCGATTAACTTTGCAAATACTGACCAATCTTCACCTCCATTGAGTGCTGGTCAAGGAAATAACGCCAATGATTTCCCTTCGGTATTAGCTAACGTAATGTACACGCCTCGTCAGGTTGATTTAATGGGCTGGCCTTTTCAAGACCCAACTACTGGAAATTCAGTTTATTTCCGTAGTGGTAATGATATTCCAAACCCAAGATGGGTATTGGCCAATTATAAAACTACTGGTGTTGTAAATCGTATTTTTACAGCTACTACTTTTAACTATGATATTGCTAAAGATTTATCATTGATTTATAAAGTTGGTTTGGATACGTATGATGAAGTACAAGAATTTAAGATTGGAAAAGGTGGAGCTCAATTACCGAATGGTTTGTATAATACCTTGAACTTCAAAAATACAATCTGGGATAATAGTGCTATCTTATCATATTCTAAAACTTTAGGAGATAAGTTCACTTTAGCTGGTAAATTAGGTGGAAACATTCGTAATGATAGATTTAGTGTATATAATATAAATAGCCAGAATCAATTGGCAAGAGGTTTGTTTGTACACACTAATTTTATTGATAACGTTGCATCAAGTGGTATTTCTGAGCAAACTCGTATGGGGGTTTTTGGTGAGATCACAGCTGATTACGCTAATTATTTATTCGTTAACGTAGGAGCTCGTAATGACTGGACTTCAACAGTTGAAAAAGAAAATCGTCGTATCTTATACCCATCGGTTAGTGCGTCGTTTGTACCAACTACAGCTTTCCCTGCATTGCAATCAAATGTATTGAATTTCTTGAAAGTGAGAGTTGGCTATGGTACTTCTGCAGGTTTCCCAGACCCTTACAGCACCAGAAATGTATTGAATCAGAGTGCAAGAGGTTGGTTGAATGCTGCTGGTACAGCCGTACAAACTCACTCAGTTGATAATACATTAGGTAATCCAAACTTGAAACCTGAAAGACACGAAGAAACTGAGTTAGGTATCGAAGGTAAGATGGCAAACAACAAAATTGGCTTTGATTTGACATTGTATCGTCGTAATACAAGAAACTTGATCACAAGAGCTCCTTTGGATGCTTCAACTGGTTACACACAAACAACTATCAACATCGGTAAGATTCGTAACGAAGGTATTGAGTTTAGCTTGAATGGTACACCAGTAACATTGAGTAACGGCTTCTCGTGGGAGGTTGCAGCTACTTATTCTCGTAACTTGCCAAAAGTTATTGATCTAGGTGGAACAATCCAAGAGGTACAAATCACTGGTTTTGGTTCAGCATTGGGTAACTATGCAATTGTTGGACAACCGTTTAATATCATCAAAGGAACTGGTTTCCGTAGAAACGAAGCTGGTCAGTTGTTGATTGATGGTGGTGGTAACTTACAGTCAACTCCTTCTCCAGTTATTCTTGGAGACCCGAACCCTGCATTTAACACAAGTTTGATTAATACTTTCAACTATAAAGGACTTTCACTTAACGTGATGTTGTCTTACCGTCATGGTGGTGTAATCTACTCATCAACTGCGGGTGCATTGTTAGGTCGTGGTCTTACAATTGAATCAGGTACTGAGTCTGGTTATGATAGAGCTCAAACTTTTATTTTCCCAGGTGTGAAAGCTGACGGTCAACCAAATGATATTCAAATCACAGGTTCGGATGTAAACTTCAATAACGTTTACTTCTTCGGTGATGAAGGTCGTATTTTTGATGGTTCAACTATTCGTTTACAAGAAGTATCATTGTCTTATGCTTTGCCTAAAAAATTATTCGGTTCATCTATCGTAAAAGGTGCTTCGATTTCTTTCTCAGGAAATAACTTATGGTATAAGTCTTTGAATATTCCAGAAGGTGTAAACTTAGACACTGATAATTTAGGACTTGGAGTTGGTAATGGTCTTGGATTTGAATTCTTGACAGGACCAAGTGCAAGAAGACTTGGTGGAACATTAAAGTTGACTTTCTAAGAAAACGTTTTGCTTAGATTTTCAGCATCATTCATTTAATCAGTTAAATCATAATAAAAGATGATAAAGAAACTTAAAATATCATTATTGGCTTTATGCACGGTATTGGTAAGTTCTTGCGAGTTGGATTTATTAGACAATCCAAATGCCGTAACAACAAACAATACTGACATAAACTACCTACTTAATCAAATTCAGGTAAGTTTCCCAGGCCACTTCAACCAATTTAGTGGAGCAGATATGGGGCTTATTCGTATGATAAATCAAGGTGCAGCATTTTATGACAATGCAGTTACTCCTGGAGGTTTAGACGGTACTTGGAATACCGCTTATGCGAATATTCTGAACGACGTAAAAACGTTGATTCCTTTGGCCGAAAAATCAGAATTATTCGTACACGCAGGTGTTGCTCGTACAATCCGTGCGGCAGTATTGGCTAATTTGGTTGACCATTTTGGTGATGTACCTTACAGCGAAGCATTGAATGCTGCAAACTTCAACCCTAAAGTTGAAAGTGGAACGACAATTTATGCAGCAGCAATCAAAGACCTTGATGATGCGGCAGCTAATTTTACAGCAAGGTCAAAGGGTGGTCTTTCAAGTGATTTGTATTATGGTGGTGACGCTGATAGATGGCTCCGTGCAGCAAATACATTGAAACTGAAATTACTTTTGAATCGTCGTTTGATTGATGCAGCAGGTTCAACTGCTGGAATTAATGCTTTGATTGCAGGTGGTAAATTAATTTCAAATAATGCTCAGAACTTTGTTTTTAGATTTGGAACTAACCTTACTAACCCAGATACTCGTCATCCAAGATACCAAGGACAATATTTGCCAGCTGGTGGTGGAGATTATCAATCAAATGCCTACATGGGAATTATGTATGATAAAGCTGACCCACGTATTCGTATGTATTTTTATCGTCAGACAATCAGAAATAGTACTGATGTTAACCAATTACGTTGTATCACAAACTCTAAGCCTAATCACTATTCGGTATCTGATTACTTCTGTGTTCCGACGCCAGTGGGTTATTGGGGACGTGACCACCTAAGCAACGAAGGTATTCCACCAGATGGTTTATTACGTACAGCTTGGGGACTTTATCCGGCAGGTGGTTCGTATGATAATGATGCAGGTAGAGGGGTTACACTAGGTGCTGGAGCAGGTGGTGCAGGTATCCACCCAATTTTGATGCAATCATTTGTTGATTTTATGTTAGCTGAGTCAGCTTTGACATTGAAAACTACGGGTTCACCAAAAGCATTGCTTGAGTCAGCTATTCGTAAGTCAATGGCTGATGTAAGAGCTACTGCATTAGGTACTTCGGAAGCTTCAAAAATTACAGCTTTTGAAGCAGATAAGAAAATTGTGTGGGCTGATGAAGTTGACAAGTATGTGGCTGCAAGATTAGCTGACTACGATAAAGCAACTACTGATGCAGACAGATTAAATATCATTGCTAATGAGTATTGGTTTGCTTTGTACGGAAATGGTATCGAAGCATACAACATGTATCGTCGTACGGGAATGCCACGCAATATGCAACCAGCTTTAGACCCAAATCCAGGTGCATTCGTGAAGTCATTCTTCTACCCAACGGCATTTATTGCTCGTAATTCGAATGCCAAGCAGAAAGCAAACGTAACAACGCCTGTTTTCTGGGATAATGGTTCGGCAGGTACGTTGAAGTAATCACTTTGATATTTATTTAATTCAAAACTTGAAAATATTATGAGATTTATAAAAGAAAGTTTGAGCATACTGTTTCTTGGAGCGATGATGGCTTCATGCGAAACACAGATGATTGAACCAATTGATTTGGAAAACTTAGAGCAAGGTGGTTATATTCGTACAATATCGCCATTATCAGGAACGAGTGCCGTAAGGAATTTCAATGTTAGCAAAGCCAATATGGCTGGAACTAAGATGGAAATTGTTGCAGAAGCCGTTACACCAGATAAGGGAGCATTATTTGCTTCTTATGACTTGGTGGTGAAATTTGTTGATTTAACTCCTGCAAATGGAAACAAATCGACTACTGATGCAGCATTGAAGAGTATTCCAGCGTCGGCATTTACAAAAGATGCAACAACGGGATATCCTAGAGGCACAATCGCAGTTACAGGTGCTGAGGCACTTGCTGCAACCAAAGTCGCCGCTGCTGATGTTTCAGTTGGTGATAGATTTGATATTACTGGCACAATGAAGCTGACAAATGGTAAATCGTTTACTGCTTCAAATACTGGTGCAAATATTACGGGTGGAGATTTTTATGCTTCGCCATTTGCATACCGTTTGATAGTAGTTCAGTAAGATTATAGTTTCAAAAAAGAGGGTGCTTCGTAATGAAGTACCCTCTTTTTGTTTTATAATCTCAACCTAAATCAGCTTTTGTGCGTATGTTATTAAGAATACTTTAAACAACAATTATCTTGTAAATGTTAATAAAAGCATAGATAATAATGTAAAACAATAAAACCCTGAAATAATATTGTTTTTTGTCGAAAATAAGTATTTTTGTCATAGTTGAAAACTCTAAATCAAACGTATATTATGAAGCACAGACTATTACTTAGTTTGTTAGGAATATTTATCTCTGTCGTTGCGTTGGCACAAGGGAAGAAAATTACGGGGAAAGTTACGTCACCTGATGGGGGAACTCTGCCAGGAGTAACGGTCAAGGTAAAGGAGACTTCAAAAGGAACTCAGACCGATATTGACGGTAATTATACGATTGAGGCAGTTGCTAATGAAACATTAGTTTTTAGCTTTGTTGGTATGAACTCAAAAGAAATTAAGGTTGGTAATCAGTCGATTATAAACATAATACTTGAGACCGACACCAAGCAGCTTTCTGAAATTGTGGTGACGGCTATCGGTATTCAACGAGAAAAGAAAGCCATTGCTTATGCCATTTCAAATGTTAAAGCCGAAGATTTACAGCAACGCTCAGAGCCAGATGCCTTACGTGCCTTGACTGGTAAAGTACCGGGAGTAAATGTGGTAGCTGGTGGGGGAGCCCCTGGGCAATCAACCAGAATCACGATTCGTGGAAATACTTCATTTTCAGGTAATAATCAGCCTCTCTTTGTGGTTGATGGTATTCCGTTTGATAACTCAGTAAATGCAACTGATGGTTTTAATCAAAATACAGTTACCTCTAATCGTGCGTACGATATAGACCCCAATAATATTGAGTCGCTAACGATTTTAAAAGGTGCAGCGGCATCAGCGTTGTATGGCTCTCGTGCGGCCAACGGAGTAGTGGTAATTACTACTAAGTCGGGCAGTAAAAGTGCTAAAAAAGGTTTGGAAGTAAATTTCAATTCATCGTACTCGGTTGAACAAATTTCAACCATTCCCGATTATCAAAATACCTACACACAAGGTTTTGAGCAAACATACAGCAACGGCTCAATCGGAAACTGGGGAACCGTTTTTCCATCAGAAGTAACACGAGTTAATCAATCGTTGGGTTTTGTGCGTTATTACGATGTTATCGAGAGTGGTTATCCAGCTGGTTTTGTCTCACACCCATTAGCAGGAAGCTACGGTTCTGCCCAAAATTATCCTTCTATTTTTCCGCAGATTGTAGATGGTAGAGGAAGGGCAGTAGGTGTTCCGTTAGTACCACACGATATTATTGGAGGATTTTTTCGTACGGGCAATGTCGTCGAAAACAGTATCAACATTAGTTCTACAGGCGATAAAACTACAATTAGTGCAGGAGCCTCACGAATGACAAACGAAGGTATTGTACCAAATTCGGGAGCAAACCGAACAACTCTCAACTTTGGAGGAAATGCGACGTTGGTCAATAAACTTAACATCAACGGAAATGTCAATTACGTAAATACCAATCAATCTTCACCGCAGTCGGGTGCGGGTTTCTTCTCCGATTATACAGGTGGTTTAGGAACAGGCTCTATTTATTCTCGCCTGTTTTATATGCCTCGAAACTATGATTTGATGAATTATCCATTTGAAAACCCCGTAACTGGAAACAATGTTTTTTATCGTGGAGATGCCGATAATCCATTGTGGACAGCAAAGTATAATGTCTATAATAGTAATGTAAATCGTGTTTTTGGTAACTTAGCCTTAAATTATGATGTATTACCGTGGCTTAGTCTCACAGCAAAAGGTGGTGTAAATACCTATTCCGAGATTCGAAGAGATGTGTATCGACCAGGAGGTAATTTAGTGCCGTTGGGGCAGGTAAATCGCCGAGATATTACTAATTCTGAAATAGACTTTACTTTCTTGGCATCGGCCAACCGAGACATAAACGAAAAAATTAACATGCGTTTATTGGTTGGTTTCAATGTGAACCAACGTTACCGCAACTTTAGCTCAGTTTTAGGACAAAAAGTAATCGACCCTAATCTTTTGGTTATTACAGGAACTGACGCACAGACTGCCTCTGAATACAGTGAAAGACGCCATCTCTACGGAATGTTTGCCGAATATGGTGTTTCGTACAACAATTATGCATTCATTACTGCAACCGTTCGTAACGATTACTCTTCAACTTTACCCGCAAGCAATAATAGCTACCTTTATCCATCGGTGAGTGGTTCGTTTATTTTTACGGAAGCATTAAACTTACCAAAGAATATTTTGAATTTTGGAAAGCTGCGTGCCAGCTATGCCAAAGTAGGCAAAGACGCCGACCCATACAGTGTTTTTACTACCTACAACTTTAATGTTCAGTACTACAACGGCAAGCCAGTTCCTGCCATTAGCTTACCATCTTCTTTAAACAATACCACACTCAAACCTGAGTTTACGGCAGAGGTAGAAATAGGTACTGAATTACAATTCTTCAAAAATAGAATAGGTTTAGATGTGGCAGTTTTCAACCGAAACTCCACCGATTTGATAGTTCAGGCAACAATTCCGAGTTCTTCTGGTTTTGGTTCAAAACAAACTAATGCTGGAAAAATAAATAATAAAGGTATAGAAGTTGGGTTAAATTTAGTGCCACTTAAATTCAAAAATTTCACTTGGAACTCCTTCGTGGCCTTTACGCAACTTCGCTCAGAAGTAATTGATGTTGGTACAAGTGGAGAATTGTTTTTGGGAGGAACGGGCCTTTCTTCGCTCGGAACTATGCACCGAAATGGCTTTCCATTTGGTATGATTTACGGCTCACGTATTGCTCGTGACGATGAAGGTAATTACCTGATAAATCCAACTACTGGTTTGACGATTATCAATCAAGTTTCTGAAATTTTGGCTAATCCTGCTCCGAAATTTACTGTTGGCTGGACGAATACATTTACTTATAAAGCTTTCACACTTACAGCATTGATGGATTATCGTCACGGTGGAAGTATGTTTTCCTCGACAGCGGCTTCATTATTGCTTCGTGGTCAGCTGACAAGCTCGGAGGATAGAGAAGGGTTGAGAGTAATTCCCGGTGTTTTAGGCGACCCCGAAACTCAAAAGCCATTACTCGACGAAACTGGTAAGAAAATAAGAAATACCATACCGCTTTCTGCTTTCCAATATCATTTTGCTAATGGCTTTGGAGCTTACGGTGCCGACGAAACCAATATTTATGATATTACCACTATTCGTTTGCGTGAGGTTTCAATGGGTTATAATTTCCCGAAACCACTTCTGAAAAAAATATTACCTTTTGTGGGTACATTTAGGATTTCAGCATCTGGCCGAAATCTGTGGTTTTATGCCCCAAATATGCTAAAAGGATTGAATTTCGACCCAGAAGTATTATCTGATTTTGCCGATTCAAACGTGCAAGGTTTTGATTTGGGTGCATCACCATCAACACGCCGTTTTAGTATCAATCTCTCGGCTTCATTCTAAATTATAATTTTTTCAGTACATTAAGTAAAAGAAGAAAAAATGAAAGGAAGATATATATCAATAACCGCAATAACTGCCATCATTATTTTTGTGGTAAGTGCTTGCCAACTCACCAACTTAGATATCAACAAAGACCCTAATAGTCCGACTACCGTTTCGCCGAGATTATTATTACCAACTGCTGAATATGCCGTTATAAACGCAACCACAGCTTTGGGGCAAAATGCGATGGGTTTTGCGGGAATGCTTACCAGTGCCGATGATTATGACCTTTCTAACCAGTCATATAATGGCCTTTGGAATAGTTTTTATCAAAGCATGAATAATGTAGAGGCCATAATAAAAAGTAGCACAAATAGTCCGCATTACTTAGGCGTTGCACAAGCATTAAAGGCCTTTGCGATGGGAAATTTTGTAGATACTTTCGGAGATGTTCCGTATTCGGAAGCGTGGCAGGGAAATGGTAATAACACACCAAAATTTGATAAAGATGCTCAGATATACGAAGATTTGATAAAACTTTGCGATGTGGCCGTTACGAATCTATCAAAGACTACTCCTGAGCCATTAGACCCAACCGCTGATTTTATGTATGGTGGTGGCAGTGGCGGGGCCGCGAAATGGATTCGATTTGCAAGGACTGTAAAAATTAAACTATTACTCAACTCACGAAAGGGAAGAGCCACTGGAAATGCCGATTTACGCACTGCATTAGCTGCTGGAGGGTATATCACTAGTCCTGCTGATGATTTTACTTTTAATTTTAGTACATCTGCATCGCCCGTTGATGGTCGTCATCCGTGGTTTCAGAGTGCTTACCTAACCACCAATAGTTTTCCTTACATCAGCCATCAATTGATGCAAGAAATGTTGTTTAACCGTGACCCAAGACTGGATTTCTATTTTTATCGACAGACAGCGAGCATACTTGATGTATCAAACCCAACCGATAGAGGTGTGATTCCTTTCGGAGGTACTTATTTGGTGCTAAAACCTGCCTTTTGGGCAAGATGGAGACAAGTTTTTGGCCGTGAAACAAGAGCTGACTCGCTTTACGTTGCTGGTTTTTTTGGGCGTGATAGAGGAGATAATACTGGCCAACCACTCGATGGGAATTTACGCACAGCTCCTGGGGCATATCCAGCAGGTGGTTTGTACAGCGGCCGAAATACTGTTGCCCGTACGCTCACAGGTGGAAGTGGCTCAGGAAACGGAATTTTTCCGCTCTTGACAAGCAATAATGTTAAATTTTACCAAATTGAGTCAATCTTAGATGGCGGAGGAACAGGAAATGCACGAACCATTTTTGAGGCGGCAATAAGAGAGCATATCGCACGAGTAGTTGCTATCGGATTAAGAGTTGACCCAACGAATGCTCAAACACCACCTGCTTCATCAATCAATGAATATGTGAGTAGTGTATTGAAATCGTATGATGATGCTACCACCAATTCGGCCAAACTTAATGTGGTAATGAAGCAGCTATGGTTTTGTTCGTGGGGACAAGGACAGGAAATTTGGAATGCCATGCGTCGAACAGGTTTCCCTACAACTATTAACAAACCAATTATTAAGCCACCACGTCAGTTTGCTTTGCGATTACCGTATCCGTCGCAAGAAGGGGCAATTAACCCCAATGCTACGCCAAAACTAACAGAAATAATTTTTGACAGAGACCCTATTTTTTGGGATACTGTAAAGTTAAAGTGGGAGTTTTAATATAGCCAACTTGCAGAAAATCATTCAATTAGATAGCTTTTAATTTTTAAGATATAAATGAAAAAAGTATTAGGTTTAACATTCATTGTTTCGCTCGTATTGGCATTCGGAGCTTGTCGAGACGAATCACTCAATCCAGTGCCTGCTTGGGAGCCAGGTGTGCATGCTTACACCGTTTTTGATGGTATTTTGTTTAATGGGAATGTGCTTGAAAGGCCGCAACCCTATGAAGTCGAAAACGCAAGAAACTTCCCGAGAGCAGTGCAAGGCTCGGCAAGAATAAATTTTAAGATACGCTGGGTTTCGATAGATAAAAAGTTGACTGTAAGTAAAATTGATATTTATGTGAAGATGTTAGAGGCCTATAATGACCCAGACGGAAATCCAAAAGTAGCTGATTTGAGTGGTAATGGAAAAGGAAAGCTGCTAACAACCATCTCAGCACCTGCCGAAAACCGTGTATGGAATCTTTTCAGTATTACGCCTGACCAAGTTTATAATCTTTACCGAACCGCAACCGTTAAATATGATAACGTAAATAGCGTTAATGTTTTTAATAACCCTTCACGTCCACGCCCAGTGGGAGCGAGGTTTCGTCCGCGTGAAAGAGCTGCTTACGGTGATGTTGATGCTGATAAATTTGTCATTACTTGGGTGCTGACCACAACAAATGGAGCTGTATTCAACACTTGGAATTTTGATGGTATCTGCAATGACCAAACGGCAGTTTCTGAAGCAAACTCAAATTGTGAGCTTGGTTTTACTGTCAGATAAACGGTTTTGATAAAAATCTTGTAAGTAGTCAGTAATTTTGTAAATATCTTACTGACTACTTTTTTTTACTTCAATTCACTTGCTTTTATTTCTTTTGTCCAAAGTTCTTTCCCATCCTTATCCAAAACATTAATTTTCAAAACTCGGTCATTTCTTTTTCCAGAAACTTCCAATAATCCGTAATTGTGCTTGGTCACGCTTGTACCTTCTACATAAGGCGTATCTTTTTCTTCTTTTACAGGCCCCGATGGCCCCGAAGTAAGGGCCGAAACCGTCAAATCATACAATGGATAAGTGCCCGCACGCTCAGTTTTGCAGAGGGCCGTCCAGTGGCGGTCGCCGCTAATAAATATCACTCCCGGAATTTTTTCTTTCGTAATTAAATCAAAAAACTGATTGCGTTCTTCTTCGTAATTAGCGTAGTTTTCAAAAATCTTAGCAGGATTTCCCACCTGACCACCCACAACCACAAACTTGAATGGTGCATTTGAAAACTTCATGGCATCAATCAACCATTGCATTTGTTTTTGACCAAAATAATCTCTCGAACCAGTTGTGCGGTCGTTTGGCGTTCGCCACCAACGGTCGTCAACTAAGAAAAACTGACAGTCTGCCCACTGAAACGAGCCTGTAACTCCCTCATTATCAAAAGCATAATTCAGGTTTCCCCAAAAAAGTTTGAAGGCATCGAGTGTTTGTTGTTTACTCACAAAACCTCGGTCAGCATCATTCGGACCAAAATCGTGGTCGTCCCAAATGGCGTAGTTATGCACATTTGCCAAAAGTGGTTGCATTTCTGGTAAAGAGCGAGTGTGCGTATATCGGTGTAAAATACCCGTTTTTGTGTTCCAATCAGCTTCTCTCAGATAGGTGTTATCGCCGCTCCAAACCATGAAGTCTGGTTTTGATTTATAAATACTTGTAAAAATCTCATACTCAGAGCCATACGGTTTTCCTGGGCGGTCAAAGGCCTCTTCGTTCACATAAGTACAACTTCCAACTGCAAATTTGAATGCTGGTGGGTCGGTTCGCCATTGCCAAAGGGTTTGCGTTTGGAATTCGAGCGGATAGCTAAAATTCACTTTCTTTTTATCGACATAAACCTCATAGGCGTATTTTTTGCCCGGTAAAACCTTATCAGCAATCAATTTTGCTACAAAAACATCGGTTTTATTGGTTTTGACTTCATCGGTTGAAAACTTTACGGCAGAGTTTTCTTTGTCCCAATAAACAAACTTTACGCTGGCTTCTTTTTGGGTTTGAACCCAAAGCAATACTTCTTTCATTTCCGAGTAACCAAGCATTGGGCCCGACTGGATGGTCCCAGATTGGATTTGAGCGAAAGAAGATATGGAAAGGATAAAAGTAGATAAAACTAAAATGAAGATTTTTCTCATGCTGATGATTGGTTAATTTTAGGCAAACTCCAACAAATAAGGAGTCTGAAAACGGTTCAAATTTACAGGATTATTTCAAAAGCCTGTATTAATGTTTTGTAAAACTTCCAATTTGTAGCTTCATTCGTATATCCTTTATTCTTTACTTTTCCATTTCAAAGATTAGGCGTACTTTTGTAGAAACTTTTATTAAATTTTAAAATGGAAATCAAAGGAAGACTTATTCACGTATTAGCCGTGCAATCGGGCGAAGGCAAAAATGGACCTTGGAAAAAACAAGATTTTGTAATAGAAACAGACGGACAATACCCAAAGAAAGTATGTCTTACGATTTGGGGAGATAAATTTAATGAAACATTTTTGACAGTAGGAAACGAACTTTTAGTGTCGTTCGATGCCGAAAGTCGTGAATATAATGGTCGTTGGTTTACAGACTTAAAAGCTTGGAAAATTGAGTTGGCAGGAAGTGGAGAAGAATCTGCCCCAGCTCCAGCACCATATAGAGCAGCTGCTCCTGCTCAACCAACTTCGGTAGCTTCAGAATTTGCAGTTTCTGCTGAAGGTGATAAAGACGATTTACCGTTTTAACCTTCGGCTTCGCTCAGGTAACGGTAGTTTTTTTATTAAAAAAATTCAATGAAAGTGAATTTACTCAATCATTCACTCAATCAATCATTGAAAATTAAAATCGTATGTTTTCAATACAGAATATTGGCGTTGAAGCCTTAGCCGAGCAATTCGGAACACCAGTTTATGTCTATGATGGACATAAAATCGAAGAGCAAATCGCAAAAATGCGTACTGCGTTTGCTGGAACGAATCTTAAAATAAAATATGCTTGTAAGGCACTGACCAACGTTAGTATCATGAAATTGATGCGTAAAAATGGCGTTGATATTGATGTGGTTTCGATGCAAGAAGCTCATTTGGCTATTTTGGCAGGTTATGAGCCACATCAGATTCAGTACACACCAAGTGGTGTGGCTTTTTCGGAAGTGCAAGAAGCCGTTGAAATGGGGCTACGAATGAATCTTGATTCATTGCCATTGCTCGAAAAATTTGGTCAAACTTACGGTAATCGCTTTCCGATTTGTTTGCGAATCAATCCGCACATCATGGCGGGTGGAACACTCAAGATTTCGACAGGACATAAAGATTCAAAATTTGGGATTTCGATTGAGCAGGCCGAAGAAATTAACGCTATTGTGCAGAAATATGACCTAAATGTAGTGGGTTTACACCAACATACTGGTTCTGACTTCAAAAATGCCAATGTAATCATCGAAGCCGCCGAAAAGCTTTTCGAGCTTACTTTTAAGTATTTTCCAAACATTCAGTTCATAGATTTAGGTTCGGGTTTCAAGGTAGCTTACAAAGAAGACGACCACGTGACTGATATGGAAAAACTGGGCAAAGAAGTGGTGAAAGTTTTCAATGATTTTTGCGAAAAATTTGGCCGTGAAGTAGAACTTTGGTTCGAGCCAGGCAAGTTTTTGGTAAGCGAAAGTGGATATTTATTAGTGAGAGCCAATGTGGTCAAGCATAACCCAGCACGTAATTTTATTGGCGTAGATTCTGGTTTAAATCACCTGATTCGCCCGATGATGTACGATGCTTATCACGAAATCATCAACGGTTCAAATCTTGATGGTGAAGAGAAAGAAATGTATGACATTGTGGGCTATATCTGCGAAACTGATACTTTTGGGAAAGATAGAAAATTACCAAAAACCAAAGAAGGCGATATAATGGTGATTAAAAATGCTGGGGCTTATGGTTTCTCGATGGCATCAAACTATAATTCACGTTTTCGCCCAGCCGAAGTTTTGATTTACAACGGACAAACGCACCTAATTCGCCAGCGTGAAACAATGGAGGATATTCTGAAAAACCAAGTGGTGATTGATTTGTAAATTTCTTATATTT